>JAFSQO010000091.1 GCA_017446645.1 Synergistaceae bacterium
ACGGACTCCGTAACCTCGCGATAATAATAAATTCGGGTTAGTAATCGGAATTATCCAGCCCATGAGATAAAGCACTGTCATCTGGTAGACTCCGTTAATGAAGAAGCCAAGAATGTAACCGGTAACCATTTCGCGGCCTTTAGCACGATTCATAATATGACCGCAGAAGAAGCCTAACACTATTGCTATCGGAGTGCCTATTAAACACGCTAAGACCATTCCCGGAATGCCGACTACGCCCCAGTCGCATATGAGTAACAGACCTATCTGACCCGCCATTGCTCCCAAGACCATGCCGAAGTTCAAACCCATTCCTGCCATTATTGGGATTAAGAGCGAGAGAATCAGGAACGAGTTACGGCCTATTCTCGTTAATAACTCCTGCACTAGGTAACTTGCAGAGAAGCCGCTCAAGGGAATTGCAAAGGCCGATATGATAATAAAGACTGCAGGGACAGCGTTATTTGCGATTATGTCAAAGAGTTTGCGAATCATCTTCCAGCACGCACCTTTCTTGTCAGGGCATATAATATCATTCCGTTACTTACGATTAAGCGAATTACTTCTGACATGTCCGTCTGCAAATAGCTGTTAATTACAGAAGGAGTCATCGTCAAGATACCCTGAAATAAAAACGTTCCGACTATGACGTTGAGAATGCTCGCCTTATTCACGCTTGCTCCTCCCAGCAAAATCGAAGCAACTGCAGGCAATGCCATATAGAACGGTCCCATGTATAACTGGATAAAGCCGAAACTCTGCTCGTAAACGATAATGCCGATTGCGCCAAGAATCGTAGACATTACGACTGAAATCGTACGCATTTTGTCAACGTTGACTCCCGAAGCACGGGCAAACTCAGGGTTAGAGCCTACAGCAGTCATAGCAGTTCCGGTCTTCGTTCGCATGAATATCCATACGACTAAGGCTATACAGGCAAAGAAGATAAGCATTCCAGTCGGGATAGTGAAGTTATCGTTAATCTTTATGGCAAGTGCATCGTTCAGGACGTGAAGCCAGTAACCTTCAACGCTTATCGTAGTACGCAAGCCCCTCCCTGCATAACCCCATACCATCGTAGGGTGCTTGTAGGGTAATAACAGCCATGCTATGCACATGAACGAAACGGACGAGAAGCCAACGTAAGTAGCAATCATCATTTCGTCGCCCTTGACACGATTCAGTAATTTACCATAGAGCCAGCCCAGAATCGCAGCTACAGGAATTGCAATTATAATCGCACTCGCAAAACCTAAAGGCTCACGGTAGTTATTCACGAAAATTTCATTGAGCCATGTAAGATTATACTTTGCTCCCAAATCAAGGAGACGCGACATTATTTCGGTGTTCCATTCTAGTGATAGTGTAGCTCCCAGAAGTCCCGCGATAATTCCAAGGGGCAGGCCGAAATTCAACCCGCAGCCAGCCTGAACCATTGGGATCATGGCAAGAACCATAACGCCGTTCATTCCAAATCTTACAAGGGTATTATTCAGGGAAGTCCATACGTTCACGCCAACAAACGGAGCAGCTATGAATAATCCCAGCAGGAACAAGCCTATAATTATTCGAGGCCAGCCTGCATTGTCTATAAATCTTTTTATCATGTTGATTCTTCAGTCTCCTTGCTATTCAGTCATTGACATGGCCACACGTACTTTTTCGCCCATCATGAGCATTCCAAATTCTTCAGCAGGACTTGACGCAGGTAAGATACCGGCAATTTTGCCTTCTCCGACTATTGCTACACGGTCGCAGACTGAACGCAATTCTTCAAGCTCTGAACTCGTTATAATAATCGTTGTACCGTTCTCCTTGTTGTACTCTTTGAGGGTATCAAGTACAAGATTCTTTGCGCCTATGTCAATGCCCCTTGTAGGTTCGCAGATGAGCAATATACTTGGCTTCAGGGCGAACGCTTTTGCCAGACAGACCTTTTGCTGATTGCCTCCGGATAATTCTCCTGCTCTCTGACTTGGGCCTGTGCACTTTATTTCGAGTGAGTCAATAAACTTCTTGGCCTCATTTCTCATTGCAAGCTCGTTTCTGACCTGAAAGATATAGGGAATTCCCAGCAGGAATCTACCCTGAATCTGCATCGCAGTAAATGTTATGTTCCAGTCTAAAGGCTCATCGAGCAGCAAGCCGACTCCGCGCCTGTCTTCTGAGACGAAAGCCATTTTCCGGGACAACGCTGCCCTCGGACGGTTCAGGGTCAATCGTTTACCGAAGAGTCTGACCTTTCCGCCAGCAGGGTATAAGCCCATTATTCCGTTCGGAATGCCTAGCTTGCCATGACCTGCGAGTCCGCCTATGCCAAATATCTCGCCCTTCTGGACATCAAACGATACATCGCGTACAGTTTCACCGGGCATGTCTACCCATAAGTGTTCGACTCTGAGTGCAGGCTTGGGTTTCTTCTTCTTTTCCGGCTCAGGTTGAGGGGTGCTCAGAACCTCGTTGACATCGCTGACCTTCTCAAGGCTGACTCTTGGGGTGTGTTCCTCGCGTCTGGTATTCTCACGGCCAACCATTAATGACGCAATCTGTCTTGTCGTCAACTCTTCAGAAGGCTGGTCAGTTATTAATTTCCCGTCTCTAAGAACTACTACACGGCTGCAAAGTTCTTTAATCTCGCTTAATCTGTGAGAGATAAACACTATTGCAATTCCTGACTTTGCTAATTTCTTCAGGGCTATGAGCAAAATCTCGGCTTCCGTCTCAGTCAACACTGCAGTCGGTTCATCAAGGAATAATAACCGCGTGTTCTTCCTGTCAATCTCACGTGCTATCTCGATGAACTGCTTATAACCTACGGGCATCTCGCTGACTATCATGTCGGGATTGATGTTTACCCCCAGTGTATTAATGGCGGAGTTTGCCCTGTTATGCATTGCCTCACGGTCAAGGGTGCTGACTCTTTCACTAAATACATAACTCATCATGGAGCCGTTTAATACTTCACGATTCAGCAAGATATTTTCTGTCGCAGTAAATCCGGGAATCAGCGAAAACTCCTGATGAACCATTCCGATACCTGCTGCAAGTGCCTGATTTGGCGAAGTGAAATGCACGGGCTTTCCGTCAATGTGAATGCTGCCCTCATAGCCTCCTGTTGAAGCAATTACGGGCATTCCGAACAATATATTTAATAAAGTTGATTTGCCTGCTCCGTTCTCACCGACAAGGCCGATTATCTCCCCGGTGTCAATCGCGAAAGAAATATCAGACAAGACACGGTTGCCGTAATATTCCTTGCCTATGTGAGAGAGTTCAAGCAATGGACTTGTATTATTATCCGACAAATTAAAATCCCTCCTGTTTATCACTTATCAAAAAAGGGAATGCGTTATGAATTTCGCGCACTCCCTGTGAAATGCTTAATCGAGTGAATTAATTTTTACTGAGCTGCAGGTGTCATTCTGATATGGAAGTACTTCTCAGGAATCTCAACATCTGCAAGGCCAAGATAACCGCCACCGAGTACGTAAGTGTCCTGACGAAGAAGAATGAACTTTGTGTTCTTGACTCCGCTTACTGCATCGGTGAAGTAGCTTGCTCCCCAATGTGCTCCGGGGCAGAAGACATCATAGGCTTCTCTCATTTCTCTAAGGGCCTGGGCACTGCCGAGCTTGTTCGTAAATGTGCCTTCAACGTAACGCTTGCCGTACTCAACAAGTGCTGCTGTAGTAGTGTAGCCCCATGAGTATGCCCATGTTCCCATACGCTTGCCGCCGCCTGCGTTGACTACTGCCTCTTCGACTTTCTTGAGGATTGCCGGCCAATCACCCTGCTCCTTCGACAAGTCAATGCCTAATGCTCCGGGGTAACCCATTAACGGTGAAGGTAAATCTGCCTCAACGAAATAGCCGCCCAGTGCTGCAACCTGCCTTAATAATGGCTCAGTGTGTCCGTCATTCGTGCAGAAGAAAGCCGCGTTCTTGCCGTATTTCTCGATCCATGCGGGCATGTTCTCAAGAATGTACTGCTGTGCTCCTGCCATGCCTACGTCGCTCGTTGGGTCTGGTGCTGTCTCGAAGACGAATTTGATTCCCAAATCCTTGCAAGCCTCTTCCATGATTGCACGTCTGAGTCCTAATGTCTCGTAGCTCATGTGTCTGGGGAACGAAATATGAACGAAGGTATCCGCGCCCATCTTCTGAGCACCTAATGGGATAGTATAACCGCGTCCGATATGGTCAGTGTGAGTAGCAATGTCTGCTGCCTCGCTGATTACGCCGGGATCCTCGTGGGGTTCGCCTGCAAGCAAAAGAATGTCGTTTCTCTTCTCGCGGACTCTCCTGAAGGCTTCTGCTGTTCCGGGGACTGCCTGATTTACGACTATGACCTTCATTAACGGGTCATCAGCAAGTCCGACTATCTGGCTTATCGTAGTCTCCTGCTCTGAAGGGAAGTTGTCAGGGTAGGTGATATGAGTGATCATTCCGCCGTCTTTGGCATCACCGTACATCTTAATCATGAGTTCGGCCCCGCGTAAATCATCCTCGCTCTGGGAGACTGTACCGGTCATGACTCCGATATGGAACTTCGCAGGCTCGGCACTGAAGGCTGCTCCTGCAAACAAAGCGCAAACCAGCATAGCTAATGCAAATTTTTTCACGATATAAAATCCTCCTCTGAAATAAATATAAATTGGAATGGAATAATTATAACAGCAAGTCATAATAACGGCACGAAAACTATTCCAAGAAAGACAAGTATCAAGCCAATCAAGTAAGGCACTACGGCGCGCGAGACTTTCTCAAGAGGCAAACCCGTTATCCCGGAAGCTACAAACAAGTTTATTGCAACCGGAGG
>JAFSQO010000092.1 GCA_017446645.1 Synergistaceae bacterium
GAACGCTCTTGAAAGCTGCTTCGGCTCCGTCAGTGCGGATTTTCTTGAGATCCTTCACTACTTCTGCCTCAAAGCCTGCAATCTCAGTTAAATCCTGTCCCCACATGTCTTTATTCGTCAAGACTGCGTGAACCAGCTGCTCCGGCGAGTCGTCTTTATGAGCAAAGAAAAATTCCAGTGCCCATCTGTCATCGCTGATGGTGTAGGCGTTCTTCTCACGTTTGCAGACAAGTCCCTTCTCGTTGAGTTCCTGAATATTGCTCGAATAAAATGCAATGTAAGCTGCCAAACTCATAGTAAGGCACGGCGGCAGGGTTTTCTTCGCCTCGATGTACTCTAACAGGCTCGGCATGTTACGGGCGCGCCACTTTGATGTCGAGTTAAGGGATATGCTCATTAATTCATGATTCACAAATGGGTTATTGAACCTGTCCTCAACTGCTGCTGCGAAGTCGTTCAAATCCTTCTTGTCAAGAGGCAAAGTCGGGATTATCTCGTCATAGAGCATCTTGTTCATGAAGCCCCTTATCGTGTCATTATGCATACAGTCGCGGACAATGTCAAAGCCTGCCAAGTAAGCTCCGGGCACGAATCCGGTATGAGCACCGTTTAATATTCTCACCTTGCGCTTCTTGTAGGGCGTTACATCAGGGACGACATGAACGGGGACACCGGCCTTCTTGAATGGGAGTTTGTCCTCAAGACCTGCAGGACCTTCGATTACCCAGACTCCGAAAACTTCGCCAACGTCAAGCAAATTGTCCTCATAACCGTTAGCCTTGTTGAGGGCTTCGAGTTCTTTAGGGTCGCGAATTCTGCCGGGCACTATCCTGTCAACCAGAGTCGAACAGAAAATATTTTTCTCGTTTACCCATTTCCTGAAGGCTTCATCAAGTCCCCATGAGGCTATGTACTTGTTCACGCAGTTCAGTAATTCCTTGCCGTTATTGTCGATTAACTCACAGCTCAGGATAACGAGGCCGTCTAAACCTGCCTTAAATCTCTCGAATAAGACGCGTGTCAATTTCGCAGGAAAACTTGAAGGGGGAACGTCATCGAATTTACATGCTCCGTCATAGACTATGCCTGCTTCTGTCGTGTTGCTGACTACGATTTCAAGCTCCGGACTTCTCGCAAGCTCCAACACTTTCTGCCAGCCTTCAGGAGCATAGGGATTTAATGCCCGGCTACATGATGAGATTACTCGCTTCAGGTCAACTTTGCTGCCCTTCTCACTGCCTCGTAAATACAGAGTATACAAGCCCTGCTGATTGTTAATCATCTCGGTTAAACCAGAAGCTATTGGCTGAACAAGTACGACCTTGCCGTTAAAGCCTGCTTTCTCGTTGGCAACGTCAAAGAAGTAATCAACGAATGCACGTAAGAAATTGCCCTCACCGAACTGCATGACTTTCTCAGGGGCATCGCGGAGGACAAAGCCGTTATAGCCTGACTTTGCAAGTACGTCATAATTTAAGAGTGCCATGAATATATCTCCTTTCGTAAATAAAAAAATTCTTGGATTGAGTAAGATTATAGCAAAAAAAAAATCCCTCCTGACTCTGACTTGACTCTAAATCAGAATCATGAGGGAAAAATTTTATAACGCTACTGCAAGAATTCCGAGAATTACTGAGATAAAGCCAAGTAACGTCTGCCTCTTGTAAGCTGCGACAAGTCCGAGAACTATAGCTCCTGAACCGAACATAGTTGTCTGGCCGAAGAATGCTGCCATTCCCATAGCTACACCGATTACGCCGACGATAATGTACTCTGCCTTAGCAACGAGGACTTTCTGTGCTTTAGATAACGCCCTGTCGTCCGGCACTCCGTATCTCTCGTCATAGTCATCAACTATGCGCTTCAGGGTTGCCGAAAGAATTAACAGGCCAATCAAGTTTGGTAATGCCATCAAGCCATTAAGTGTATCAGAAATATCCCAAATATTATTCAGGAACTGGTTGCCCCCTGCTCCGATGAACTGGGCACCGGCTGCTCCGACTAAGACCATTGCGATCCACAGGACTTTCATGACGGGCTTGCACCAGACACCAAATAAATACGTCACAGCTGTCTCTGCATACCAGTACCAGCCAAGTATCGTAGTAAAGGCAAATAGCAATAATCCAACTGAGAGGACATATTTACCGGGAGTTCCGAGTGCTGTCTCGAAGGCCTTAAGGGTCAACTGTGCTCCTGTAAGTTCCGGCGAGCCTGTGAGGGTTCCAGTTACCATTACGACAAGTGCGGTCATAGTGCAGATTACTATCGTGTCCATGAAGACCTCGAAAATTCCGTAAAAACCCTGCTGTACCGGGTGCTCGACGTTTGCTGTAGCGTGAACCATAGGGGCTGAACCCATACCGGCTTCGTTAGAGAATACGCCTCTTGCAATGCCGCGCTGAACTGCTTCTTTAACTCCCAAGCCTGCCAAAGCTCCGGGTAGAGTCTCTAATGGGTTATTGAAGGCAAGGTGTAATGCGTTCGAGACAACTCCGGGGATCATCTCGGCATTCAGGACAAGGACATAGACTGAACCGGCTATATAGAAAATTGCCATAAACGGGACTATGTAAGTCGTTACTGTTGAAAGACTCTTGAGTCCTCCGATTATGACAAGAGCTACAAGGATGGCCATGACTATACCTGTGTAAAGGTGGTCAACTCCCCATCCCATAGAGATAGCTTCTGCTGCTGAATTTGCCTGAGTTGCTGCTCCGATTCCAAACGAGGCAAGGAAGGCGAATAAGGCGAAGAGTACTGCGAGTAACTTCCCAAAGAAAGTCCCGGCCCGGCCTAAGACCTCACCGGCTCCGTTCTCAAGTATATACATCGTGCCTCCGCGCCAGTCTCCGTGAGCATCTTTCTGTCTGTAGTGAACGGCTAACGTGACTTCGGCGAACTTGGTGCACATTCCAAAGATTGCAGAGATCAGCATCCACACGAGGGCACCGGGGCCTCCCAAGTGAAGGGCTGTAGCGACTCCGGCAACGTTTCCGGTTCCGACAGTGGCCGCCATTGCCGTAGCCATTGCTGCAAATGAGGAGATTGATTTGTCCTCGTCAGATTTTTTTCTGAAGCTGAACACTTCTGATAAAGCCTGAAAGAAATACCTGAACTGAGGCAGACCAAGCAACAGGGTCAAATAAACGCCCGTACCTACCAGCAATATCAAGACGGGTGCTCCCCAGACGAAGCTGTTGACAATCCCGTTGTAGTGCATAATTGTGTCCATTATGTTTTGCATTGTGACACGTTCCTTTCTTAAAGCGCAAAAATTTTCGCTATATTATACACAGATTTATTTATCGCGCAAAATCACCAGTAGGGTCTCACCCAGTTATCGCTTGTGCCGAGTCTCTCGAATGCACCAGTGCCCTTCACCAGCGAGTTACCGCCCAACCAGCCCAACGCATAATCTACTGCTTTGTTGCCTTCGTTGTCTCTGATTGTAACGTCCGAGCCTGAGTCTATTAAGAGATTTACGATTTTGTCAGTGTTAGACTCTGCTGCGTACATCAGGGCAGTCCTGCCGTTATCATCACGGGTGTTAATGCTGGGTTTGGTGCTCTTGAAGGCTAATGAGGGCGAACCTGTGTAGAATTCCCGGAGCAATACACGGGTCATTTCGATGTTCTTATTATACTTTGCTGCGTACATTAATGAGTTCATGCCGTCTGAATTTCGCAGACTCACGCTTGCTCCTGACTCTATAATTGCCCTGACGAATTTGGGATTTGAGCCTTCATTCCTGACAAGTCTCATCAGGAGGGTCTCGTTGTTGTTGTCCTCGTCCTTGTAGTTAATATCTGCACCGAACTTCATAAGCTCTTTAACGATGCCGAATTTCAGGCCGTCCAGCTTTATTTTTGCCAGTGACTTGTTGAGAACCTTTTTGTCAAAATTCTTCTCTAGGATTATCGCAAGGATTTCAGGCTCATTTCTGATTAGAGCGTACCCTAATATTCTCTCATTCACGTAAGCTCCTGAATCAATCAAGAATTTCACGACTTCAGGGGTATTTCCTGCTATTGCATAAGTCAAAGCTGTGTCACCGTCATAGTCTTTAGCGTTGATTATCTCGCCGGCCCTGAGTAATCTCGCTATGTCCTCTATTGACTCTTTGTGTGCTGCTTCCATTAAGACGGTCATTGATGCTGCACGTCTTCGTTGCAATTCTTCGTCAGCTTTTTTGCCGTCGTCGTTCTTCCACCATTGGTAGGCCCTGTAGAGCAAGGTACCAGCTTCGAGTGCCAATTTTCCTGCTGTAACAGGGTCAACAGAAAATGCAGGACTTGACACAAGACAAAACGCTAAACACAACAGACAAAATCTTTTCATTAGTAAGTAAAACCCCCTTTATGTAGGATTATACCAGGCAGAAAATCACAGAGACAATCATAGCAGCAAAAAAAGGCTCAAATGGTAAACTCATAACTTTCACAAGAATTGCAGCTAACGGCGAGAGAATCATCGAAGCAAGAACCGAACGCCCCCTGACTCTCTTGCCAAGCCATAAAGCACAGGTCAAAGGCATGAACACAACCGAAGCTCTAAGGGTCATCGAGAGAAAACCCAAATCATTAATTGCCTGAGCGGGAAAGGCATTAGCTATAGCAGAAGCAATAATTAACGTTAGAATTATAATCAGCCGCGAGAATAATAAC
>JAFSQO010000093.1 GCA_017446645.1 Synergistaceae bacterium
CGTTAATGAGTCAAGAATGCGTCCTAACTCTTCGTTTTCTTCGTCTGATACTTCTTCTACTGGGATAATGCGATTAATTATGTCAAAATCAGCAGTTTTCATTTTTGCCTCCTAGTGATTCGATAAAAAACTTTCATGCGATATTATTATAATATATACAGGAGATGAGAGTAAATGAACGTTAGAGTAAAAATTATTCTGGGACAGCGATGCACGAGAGACGCGACAGGGTGTTTACAAGTGCTTATAGACATCTCCCCGTGAGCCTGCAGCAACAACACTCACGATGATTATGTCACCGTTTATTATCGTGTATATAATCCTGTAGCTTCTAATTGCAATTCGCCAATACCCTTTAAATTCACCTTTTAATTTCTTATAATTTACATGTTCTGGGTGGTCATTGCGCAAAACCCTAGTGACAGCCTCTTCAAATTCTTCGCGAACTTCCAAGTGTTTCCTGAAGAATTTTTGAGTGCAATCCGAGTAGTTTATTTGAATGAATTTGTCATTCATACTTACTTAATAAATAATCGTACTTCTTACAATTTTAAAGTCATCTCGCGTCATTGATTTCAGTTCAGCAATAATCTCACGTTCTTCGTCATCGTAATCATAGCCGTCATTATCAAAGTCATGATTATGTACAAAGTCAAAAAGTTCCTCAGGCTTCACGGCAGGTTCTTGTATATTTTCCATAATAAATATTCCCCCTAAATTTTGTGATAAAAAACTTTCACGCGATATTATAATATACACAGGAGATGAGAGTAAATGAACGTGAGAGTAAAATTATTCTGGGACAGTGATGCGGCAGTATGGGTTGCAACGAGTGAGGATTTACCTTCTATGACGCTTGAGTCAGGTTCGTTTGATGCCTTGATTGAGCGAGTGAAGTATACCCTGCCGGAATTGCTCGAACTTAGCGACATAAAGACCGATTATTGTGATTTGAGTTTCATATCCGAGAGACGCGACAGGGTGCTCATAAGTGCTTGTAGACATCTCCCCGTGAGCCTGCAGCAACGACACTCACGATGATTATGTCACCGTTTATGACTTTGTATATAATTCTGTAGCTTCCGATTGCAATTCGCGAATGACCTTTATGTTTCCCCTTCAGTCTCTTATTGTTCACCTGCTCCGGGTGGTCATTCCTGAATAATTGCTTAATGCAGCGCACGAATTCTTGTCGTATATCTTCATGCTTGGCAAAGAATTTTTCTGCCTGCTTTTCGTAGGCTATCTGAACGAGCCTCATACGTAGATGAACTCAGTCTTGACGACCTGCAAGTCATCTTCCGTTAATGAGTCAAGAATGCGTCCTAACTCTTCGTTTTCTTCGTCTGATACTTCTTCTACTGGGATAATGCGATTAATTATGTCAAAATCAGCTGTTTTCATTATTTGCCTCCTAGTAATTCGATAAAAAACTTTCATGTAATATTATAATATACAAAGGAGATGAGAGTAAATGAACGTGAGAGTAAAATTATTCTGGGATAGTGATGCAGCAGTATGGGTTGCAACGAGTGAGGATTTACCTTCTATGACGCTTGAGTCAGGTTCGTTTGATGCCTTGATTGAGCGGGTGAAGTATACCCTGCCGGAATTGCTCGAACTTAGCGACATAAAGACCGATTACTGTGATTTGAGTTTCATATCCGAGAGACGCGACAGGGTGCTCATAAGTGGCTGAGTATGAAAGGCGTTTACGAAAAATTCTCATGCAGCACGGTTGCTTGATTTCAGGTTTAAATAAATGACCTCACTATTTGCCATAGATCAGCCCTTAGCCGAACGAATGCGCCCCAGTTCACTCGAAGACTTCACGGGCCAAGAGCATTTAGTCTCCCCCGGTAAGATACTTCGCAACATAATCGAAAGCGACCGAATTCCCTCAATGATATTCTGGGGGCCTCCCGGTGTTGGCAAGACTACACTTGCACGAATCATAGCTAACAAGACCCAGGCAGAGTTCATAAATTTTTCAGCAGTAACCAGCGGCATTAAAGAGATCCGCGAGGTAATGAAGCAGGCTGAGTCAAACAAGACTTTCGGCAACCGCACTATATTATTCGTTGACGAAATTCACAGATTCAACAAGGCTCAACAGGACGCTTTCCTGCCATTCGTAGAGAAGGGAAGCATTATCCTAATCGGAGCTACGACTGAGAACCCTTCGTTTGAGATTAACAGTGCTTTGTTGTCACGCTGCAAGGTCTTTGTCCTCAAGGCATTAACGCCTGACGATTTAGTAAAATTATTGAAGCGTGCATTGACTTCACTGGGTAAAAACTTTCACGCAGATGACGATATACTCAGGGCAGCAGCAATCTTCTCAAACGGTGATGCCCGTACAGCCTTGTCGCTTCTTGAGATGATGGCCAACAACGCCCAGCCGGATTCACAGGGCAAGATAATAATTACCCCTGAAATTCTTGAACAGTGTACATCAAGAAAATCGCTTTTATATGATAAAGATGGCGAGGAGCACTATAACTTAATATCGGCTCTGCATAAGTCCATGAGAAATTCGGATCCTGACGCTGCGTTATATTGGCTCGCGAGGATGCTTGAAGCTGGCGAAGACCCTCTATACATTGCCCGAAGATTAATCAGGTTTGCGAGCGAGGACATAGGTCTTGCTGACCCAAACGCCCTATCAATGACCGTAGCTGCCTACAACGCCTGCCACTTTCTGGGAATGCCTGAATGCAACGTAAATCTCGCTCAAGCAGTCATTCATCTGTCAATAACTCCGAAATCCAACGCCGTATATGCAGCCTATAACTCAGCCCGTCAAGATGCCATGAAGAGTCTTGCCGAACCAGTGCCTTTACAAATCCGCAACGCTCCGACAAAGTTAATGCGTGAACTCGATTACGGCAAAAATTATCAATATGCCCATGACTATCAAGCAAAGATAACTGATATGCAATGCCTGCCGGATTCACTCATTGGCCGGGAATACTATCACCCTACTGAACAGGGCAGCGAGTCCCGTTACAGGAACAGACTTGAGCAAATCAAAAACTGGAAGAAAAATCACAGAGCTAATTCCTGATTATGATAAGCAAGAGATTTCCTTCACTTAACGAGACCTGAGCATCGTGTTCAGGACTCAGGACTTCATTGCTTACACCGTACTGATATTCAGGATTTATGAGAGCGTTCTCAACGTTATATTTTGCCCCTGTAATCGTTATGCCTTTTGATATACCTGCAATATTGATCAGCGAGAAGAACTTGCAGCCCCATTTAATGCTCGCACGTTCGCCGGCACTGATAAGCCTGATTTCTGAGCGATCATCGAGAATTACTGCGTGTTTTCCTGAATTCTTAAGCATCATCAGGGCATAAATATTGGCAAGTGAGTGATCTAACCTGCCTCCCGTTGAGCCAATCAGGATAAATTCACTAAAGCCCCGTTTTATCCCTTCTTTTATTGCAAAAATAGTGTCAGTGTCATCTTTTATGACGGGCAGGACTATGACGTTACTCAGGTCATCAGGCTTTGAGTGAGAGTCAAAGTCGCCGATAATCAAGTCAGGTTCATGATGCAAAGAGTCTTTATGATTCAGTCCGCAGTCGCAGTAGATAAAGTAGTCATCATCGCGTAAATATTCGCGGATTAAACCGTAATTCCTGATTTCAGCTCCTCCGACAATTACACAGCGTCTCATTATTTGCCTTCCCATGCCATATCCCAAAAGCCCATTTCATAGAGCGAGCATGTCCTGAAAATCTCGGCTATGTGCTCAAGTTGTGAAGCGTTATAGTCTTTCACTGACTCTTCAAAATTTTGGAGCATGAGTTTATTGGCATTGCAGTATTCTTCGCCGGAATAATTTTTTATCCAGTCCCCGTATAATTCATGATTTATTGCGTCAGGGTTATTCTTGACTATATTCTTTGCGATGTCCTCGTAGCTCAGGGCACATGACAATATCGCAGCAAGAATTTCAGCTTCGCCTTCTTCGTAAGCTATTCTAATCATGTAAGACGTGTATGACATATTCGCAAGACTTCGCGGGGTGTTCTCGATTTCATTCCGGGTAACTCCGAGCCTTCCCATGTAGCCGTTATGGATATTCATTTCGACGTTGGCTATAGCGTCAATAATTGACACACAGAATTTCATTGTGTCGAGCTTACTGGCCTTAGCTGCTCCAAGTGCAAAAACTTTTGAGTACTCGTTGAGATACAAGTAATCCTGAATGATATAATGCCTGAATTTTTCCGGAGCTAAATCACCTGACTCAAGGCCCTTCACAAACGGATGATTATTATATTCGTGCCAAATATCTTTGACTGAGTCCATGAGGTAACCGCGAATAGTTTCACTCTGTGCAAATTTCCCCGTGAGATTAAAGCAATGATTCATCGGTCCGCAGCCTCTCCCAAGGTCAAGCATAGCACTCAATGCCCCTGATATATATTCTTTTGAGCGGTTCACTGCCTCATCGAGGGCAAAACCCTTTGCAAGATTTGCAGCTATTGCACTCGATAACGTACAGCCTGTACCGTGAGTATTATTTGTGTTGATTCTTTTACCCATGAACCATTTGGCTTCACCTGAAGAGTAAAGCAAGTCATTGGCATCGTTGACATCATGACCGCCTTTTACAAGGACTGAGCAGCCGAATTTTGCGTTCATGATTTTTGCAGCAGCTATCATATCTTCCTGATTATGAATCTTTATGCCTGATAAAATCTCAGCTTCAGGTATATTCGGAGTGATTACAGCTGCTAACGGCAATAACTCTTCTGCAAGGGTGTTAATTGCGTCATCATCAATCAATTTTGCGCCGCTTGTTGCTACCATGACGGGGTCAGCTACGATATTTTTGGCTTTATAGAGTTTCAGGGCTTCTGCTATAGTGTGAATTAATCCAGAACTGGAGACCATGCCGATTTTTATTGCGTCGGGAAAGATGTCGCTGAACACTGCATCAAGCTGCTGCCTCAAGAATTCCGGTGTTGCCTCCTGAACTGCGAAGACCCCTGTAGTGTTTTGGGCCGTCATTGCAGTAATTGCGCTCATTGCAAACACCCCATTGAGTGCCATAGTTTTGATGTCCGCCTGAATTCCTGCCCCCCCTGAGGAGTCACTGCCTGCAATAGTCAAAGCCGTCTTCATGTTCATATTCACGTTCATGATATGTGAAACTCTCTCCAATCTGTTACATAATAATCTGATAAATCTATAATTTTTGCTTCATGTTCATATTTTTGACTCGAAACATCTTTAACTCCTGCAATTATAAAGCCTGAGTCCTTTGCTGTCTTTAGTGCAAATAACGAATCTTCAAAGACGATAATATTTTCAGGTTTAAGGCCGAGAAAATCAGCACATTTAAGAAATATTTTCGGCTCATTCTTGTCTGTCTCAAGTTCCGAACATGTGAATATCCCTGCGAAGTATTTATCTATTTCGTTCCTGATGAGTGCTGCAGTGAGTAAGTCTTTATCACCTGAGGTAGCGATTACTGAGGGGAGATTAATTCTGTCGAGGAAGTCCCTGACTCCCGGCTTCAGATTGACTTCATGAACGTAAAAATTCTCGATAATTGCCAGGATAGACTCGCGGATCTGGCTTAATGACGCGTCTATCTTGTAGTGAGTCTGCAAGTAAAGACAACCCTGTTCTATGCTCATGTCATAAAGAATTTCAGAGAGTCCTTTTTCAGGTGTGATATTAATGCTCCGTAAGAATCTGTCACCGAGTTCGCTCCAGATATGCATGGAGTCCAGTAAAGTCCCGTCAGCATCGAATATAGCAGCCTTAATCATTCAGGTAAAATAAATCTTGCGAGAACGAAAATAAATTCAGAGCAGCTTCTTTGATGTTCTCACTTGCAAATATCGCGCTGATTACTGCAACACCTGCAATTTTTGAGCCTGCAAGTTCTACAATGTTGTCAAGGTTTATGCCTCCGATTGCGACAACAGGGATATTCACGGCTCCGCATATCTGCTTCAAGGTCTCGTAGCTTACATCTATAGCGTCAGACTTTGAGCCTGTCGGAAAGACTGCACCTGCTCCCAGATAATCAGCTCCCTGAGATTGAGCCAGAACTGCCTCTTCAGGGGTACCTACTGAAACGCCCAGAATCTTGTCAGGCCCTATCATTTTGCGGACCTTGCCTGCTTCCATGTCGCTTTGTCCAACGTGAACGCCGTCAGCATGTAGTTCGATTGCAAGCTGAACATTATCGTTTATGATGAAAGGTACGTCAAAGTCCATACATAACGACTGGATTTTCTGAGCTTCTGCCTTGAATGCTTCATGATCTAAATCCTTCTCTCGAAGCTGAACCATAGTAACGCCTCCTTCCAACGCTTCTTTGACAACGTGATAGAGCGTCCTGTCGCCCAGCCAGCGTCTGTCAGTAACGGCATAGAGAATTAAATCCTGCCTAAATAACTTCATACGTTGCTCCTTTATTAAGTATTTCAGAGTTCATGTTATAAATAGCGTCAATGATTTTATTTCTGTATGTAGAATTCCCCTCGCCGTCCTGAAGTCTTGCAAATGCAATTTCCCCTGCAAGTCCCATCATGCAGACAGCAGCAGCACAGGCTTCAAGCTTATTGTCTGGATTTGCAGCAATGAACGCCGTAATAATCCCGGAGAGCTGGCAGCCGGTTCCCGTAATGCGTCCCATCTCAGGCTTTCCGTTACGGATTACGAAGCACCTTGAGGAGTCAGCAATGAGGTCGATTGCACCGGTTAAAGCAATAATCGAGTGTGAGGAGCGTGCAAAATCTTTCACAAAGTCAATCATGAATGCCAGATTGTCATCATTTACAGAGTCAGCTTTGTCAGCGTCAACCCCGTGAGTAGTTCCTGAGCCTAGCACAAGGGTCTTTATCTCTGAACTGTTACCGCGAATTACGTCAAAGTTTATCTGCTTGAGTAAATTTAATGCTGTGTCAGTCCTGAGTGAACTTGCACCAGCTCCTACAGGGTCAAGCAAAAGCACGTGGCCGAGTTCTGAAGCTCTTTTTCCTGCCTTGAACATGCTCTCAATAGTGCGTGAATTGAGTGTGCCTATATTAACATTTAAGCCGTTACAGATTGCAGTGATTTCTACCGCATCGTCAGGTTCATCAGCCATTATCGGCGAAGCACCGCAGGCGAGTAAAGCGTTGGCTACGTCATTAACAGTAACGTAATTTGTGATATTATGAACAAGAGGCGATTTTTCTCTGACGTTATCCAGATATTTCCCTAAGTTCAAGATAATAACAGCTCCTGAGTAATTAAAATTTTAAACATAAACTTTACTATAGATTTTATTGCTTGTCTATATAAAAATATATCACTTATCATTCATTTTTTGTTCACGAAACATTATTATGCGAAATAATTACGGAGCTTTTGCACTTGACAAAAAGTTATTAAACATGTAATCTTTCCACAATAAATGCTCTTTTACAGATAAAGGGCACAGAAATACTTTTTTTATCAGGAGGCTTTTTTTTATAATGGCACAGGGTACCGTAAAGTGGTTTAACGAGAGCAAAGGGTACGGATTCATCACCGCTGACGAGGGTAAAGACGTC
>JAFSQO010000011.1 GCA_017446645.1 Synergistaceae bacterium
CCGTTTTTAGTCAGACCAGATGAAATAGCAGCTATTGACGTTGCTTTAACTTTCTGCGCAGGTTGTGCAGTTTATGAATCAGGAGCGATATAAAATCATGAGTAAATCAAAACGTTGTGCAGGTATATTATTACCGCTAACTTCTCTTCCCTCTAAATACGGTATCGGAGATTTCGGCCCTGAAGCTCTCAAATTCGCCAGTTTCTTGCATTCAGCAGGGCAATCAATGTGGCAGGTCTTGCCCCTTACTGCTATCGATGAGGGCTGCGGGAATTCGCCTTACAGTCCTACGAGCGCATTTGCAGGGAATTATTTGCTGGTCAGTCCTGAATTATTGCTTGACGAAAAATTATTAACACCTGAAGAGTTGGAATCTATCGCATCAAAGTATGATTTCACGGCAAATCCTGAGCGTGTAGACTATTCACAGACCCGCAGGTTCAAGACAGAAATCCTTGATAAGGCATACGGGCATTATATTCACGGAGATAAATCAGGCTTCGAGAAATTCATTGCTGATACAGAGTGGCTTGAGGGCTTTGCAATGTTCAGCGTCATAAAGTCAGCACATAACGGCCTGCCCTGGTACGAGTGGCCGGAAGATTTGAGACATCGTGATAAAAAGGCTCTTGCTGAGTTCAAGGCGAAATATTCACGTGAAATAGCGTTGCAGGAATTCTACCAGTATGTATTCTTCAAACAGGCCAAGAACTTACATGCTGCACTGACTGAGCTTGAAATTGAGTTAATCGGCGATGTTCCCCTTTACGTAACCCGTGACTGCGCTGACGTTTGGCAGAACCCTGACCTCTTCAATCTTGACGAGGACCTGAACCCCGTTACTGTTGCAGGAGTTCCGCCTGATTACTTCAGTGAGACCGGGCAATTATGGGGCAATCCGACCTACAACTGGGAAGCTATCGAGAAAACCGGCTTTGACTGGTGGATTAAGAGAATCAAGAATTTGCTGCTCACATTCGACCAAGTCAGGATAGATCACTTCAGGGGACTCGTTGCTTACTGGGCAGTGCCTTATGGTGAGGATACTGCAAAGAATGGCGAATGGGTTGACGTTCCATACAAGAAATTTTTCGCTGTGTTAAAGCAGAATTTCCCTGAGATGCCTTTCTGGGCTGAGAATTTAGGGGTAATCACGCCTGATGTCGAGGATTTACGCAAAGAAATGCACTTGCCGGGAATGCTGATCCTGCACTTTGCCTTCGGAAATCCTGCTGATAACCCATACGCACCTCACAATCACAGACGCAATAACGTAATCTACACGGGAACTCATGACAACAACACTTCGCGAGGCTGGTTTGAGAACGATGCCTCAGAGAACGAGATTAAAAATTTCTCGTCATATATAGGCCGTGATGTCCTTGACGGATATATATTTGCTTCTGAAATTACGAGATTAGCCGTAAGCTCCGTAGCTGACATTGCTATAGTCCCAATGCAGGATTACTTGAGACTGGACTCCAGTGCAAGAATTAACGTCCCGTCAACTCCTTCTGGTAACTGGGCATGGAGAATGAAAAACGATGCTATTCCTGACGGTTTAGCAGATAGACTAAAGGCAGCAAGCAAACTTTACGGGAGGATTTAAC
>JAFSQO010000012.1 GCA_017446645.1 Synergistaceae bacterium
AATTTCGTCAAATCAGGTGAAAGGGTTCTGCTCAAGGTGAATCTTGTCTCAGGCCACGACATAGCAAGACGAGTTACGACTGACCCGTCAATAGTGAGGGCCGTTGCAAAGTTGATTCTCTCAGCCGGTGCAACTCCCTTCATAGCAGACAGTCCCGGAATCGATAACTTCAAGTCAGCAGCAAAGAAGGCAGGTTTCATTGACATAGCTAACGAACTCGGCATAGATTGCAGGGAACTTACTGAACCGGTCAATCTGCCAGTAAGTGATGGTGCGGACTTTCACAAGATTCAGGTGAGCAAAGATGTCATTGAGGCCGACAAGATAATCAACCTTCCCAAGCTCAAGACTCACGGACAAATGCTTCTTACAATGGGAGTAAAAAATATGTTTGGGTGCATTCCCGGAAGACTCAAAGCGAGCTGGCACTATAACGTAGGCTTGAACCGCGAAAGATTTGCAGGGCTTCTTCTCGATATATATCTCAACGTCAAACCATGCTTCACGATTATTGACGGCGTTATCGGAATGCACGGTGACGGACCGACTTCGGGGGAGCCTTACGAGTTCGGTATCATCGCAGCAACTCAGGACGCTATCACAATGGACTTCTGGCTGGCCAAGATGATGGGTGCTGAACTTGACGAATATAATTTATATAACGCAGCAAAGAGGCGTAATCTTCTTCAGTGCAATCTGGACTCTCAGGACGTTGAAGGCGATATTGACTCCTCGCATGTCTTCCCTGCTGTCAAGCTCCCAAGAACCCGAACGATGAGATTATTGCCGTCGATTCCGTTCCTCGACAGACTTATGACTTCAAAGCCCGTCCATATTCCCGAAAAGTGCATTGGCTGCGGGAGGTGTCAGGACATGTGCGCGGCGGGGGCACTCAGGCATGAGAACAGGCATTTGTATTTCGATTACGGAAAGTGTATCAGGTGCTATTGCTGTCATGAGATGTGTCCGGTTAAAGCTATAGAGTTCCAGGAGAGCAGGCTCGTCAAACTGGTGAATTTTCTGACGAGGTAATCATGTACACTGCATCGATTGCTCATAACGAGAAGACGATTAATAAACTCTACAGGACACAATATTACACTTTCGGCAAAACCAGAATCGTACTCAGATTTGCAGCCGGTCTTGCATTGATTATAATCTGTGTGGCTTCGAACCTGCCCTTATGGGTGAAGGGCCTCTTGCTGTTGTCAGGTGCGTGGCTTGTATCGAGTCCCGACTTCCCTGCTCAGGTGATGGCCGACAAAGTGCTGACCTCGCGAAAGAGCAGCCTGCCCGTCATGAGTTACGAATTTCACGGGGAATTCATGAAGCTGACCGGTGAAGGCAGCATGAATATAGACTATCAACGCTTCAGGGTTTTAATCGAGGACTCGGAATATTTTTACATGTTCATCAGTCAAGACTCGGCCTGCATGATTGATAAAGGGACACTGACACCTAATGAACCTGAGAAGTTCGCGGCTTTCGTAATGGGCAAGACTGGGTTGACCTTCAGGCGTGAGAAGTCGTTGCTTGCAATGAACCTTCAGGATTTGAGGAATATCTTTCACGAGTAAATCATAGGTTAGGAAGGCGGTCTCTAAGAAATCACTCCCAGATAAACACTGCATTTACACCACATAAAACTAGCAAAAATAAAACTCATAAACCCTTGCTACAACTGACTTTATGCCCGATTTTAAACAAAAATTTCACGCAAATACTTGATGGATTTATCAAATACCCCTATAATGATCGCCGTTTTAAACGAAACACCTAATTTCTATAAACACTAAATTTATTTTTTTAGGGAGGAATCTGTTTTGAAGAAATTGCGCATTTTA
>JAFSQO010000001.1 GCA_017446645.1 Synergistaceae bacterium
CCGTTGTCAGAGACGTTGTATTTAATTTGTGGTCTGTTGTATGAATAAGTGCAGCCTTGAGTCGCAGGGAATTCATCGTCAAACATTGTACTCCTTTTGCTTCTGTCCTTCTTATATTTAAATGAAATGTGCTCCCATTGAACTCCGATAGCTTTATTTTGATAAACTTTAATTACAAAGTCTGAACGTGTTCTCGCTGCCTGCTGAAAAATTCTTGTGAGCCATACCTCCAGCTTCTCAGCCTCATGTTTGGCCGTCTGGTCTCCGATATGAATATCCATTGAAAAATACACGACTGTCAACATTATCCCCATGCATATAACTATTTCGGTCAGGGTAAAACCTTTAGCTTTCATTCTTTTTGTCATCGTTATTTTCGCTCCTTAATGTAAGTGTCAGATTGAATTTTACTTCTTCAGCGTTTTCATTTTTTGCAGTAGTAGGTGTTATTACGTTCAGGAACATTCCCGTCATCTTGAGTCCCTCGCTTAATGCAATCAGTGATTTCTCGTCAGCTGCTGTTCCGTTGACGCTCACCGTCAGAATTTGGCCGGAGCGTGCGAAACTGGTATCCTCTATCTTGATGCCTGTACCTGCGTTTACTTCGATTGAGTTCATGACTTCGAGGACTGGCATGTCATCAATCAGGAAGTCGATATATTTTTCTGTCCTGGCCCTTACAGCCTGAAGACGCGCATTATCTTTGATTAAGCTGTCACGTTTTATACTAAGCTCGGTCACAAGTTCCTGCGATATATCTATTGCCGACTGTATAAAAGACATACGGACGAACGTAAATATTATAGTACCCATAGATAAAAGCAAGAAAGCCGAAGCCAGCAAAGTAAGAACAACACGGCTCAGGTTCATAGAGTTTCTTCTCTTCTCAAGGGCAATGTACTCTGCAGGACGCAAATCTAAAACGAGTTCAGCACTTTCTCTCAGGGCAAGACCTTCTGAAGCGTAATACTCATCTTGAATATTTACTACTTGAATTTCGGAACTTGAGGCCAGCTGAAAGTTTACCCGTGCAAGAATTATTTTGCTGACCCTGACTCCCCTGTACTGGCTCTCGACGAACTGCATGGTGCTCCTGATTTCGTTAAAGCCGTTGACGTTCTCTGAAGTCCTGAAAAATATTCCGTGCCCTTCCCATGTAGTGATTATATTCTTAGGGTCTACGAAGATGCAAAGTCCTTCTGAATCTTCAGTGATTGCCCTTAACAGAGCAAAGTTTGACGGCTCAATTGCTCTAACTGTCATGCCTGCTTTACGTGCTGCTGCTAAGACTTTATCAACGCGGGACTTTCTTGAGGCTGCTGTAAGAACCGTTACAGTGTTGGCCTTGTGCCGTGATTCAGGCGGAGTCGATATTACAGTGGCATCAAAGACAGAATCATTTTCAGGGACCGTAAAGTGCTCATCGAAGTTCAATGACAGCGAGCTTTTTATGTCGTCAATAGGCATGTCAGGCATCTGCAGGGGCTTTATAGTTACCTCACCGGCAGGCAGTCCGATTACAACAGGAGCATGAAAACCACTAATTACA
>JAFSQO010000094.1 GCA_017446645.1 Synergistaceae bacterium
CGTTGATGTCTGGCTGAATACTCCCATGAGACCGAGAGAGGCAAGCGGCACGTCAGGCATGAAATGTGCGATGAACGGCATAATGAATTTCAGTGTTCTTGACGGCTGGTGGATTGAGGGCTGGATTGAGGACGTAACCGGCTGGTCAATCGGTCCTGCACCTACAGAGGCAGAAGCAAAAGACGCGTCAGCACATTATGACGAGAGCCTTGACGCAATAGATTTATACGACAAACTCGAAAAGAAAGTTATCCCCACGTATTACGAGAATCATGACAAATGGGTAGACATGATGAGGCATACAATAGCCCTTGATGCCAGCTTCTTCAATACGCACAGAGTAGTCCGTGAGTATGCATCGAAAGCATATTCGATTGATTTCAGGGGAATGTAGAGAAAAATTTAACTGGAAAATTTTAGCTGGAAAATTTCAGCATTGAAAGGAATGTAGTTTAGTAACAATGACGAAAAACGGTAGTGCTGTGAAAGTATTATTTGTTACAACTGAGCTTGCTCCCTTCTCGAAAGTCGGCGGGCTTGGTGATGTTGCAGGTTCTCTACCTAAGGCACTTAGTCAGGCGGGCGTTGATGTCCGTGTAATAACACCAGCATGGCCTGGAGTGCTTGAGAGAGCAGCAGCACTTGGTATCAAGACAACGACAGCAAGAACAAAAGTATATGCGGCTTATGACTGGCGGATTCATTCAGCGTCAATCGTAAAGGCAGAGGTTAAAGGCGTTCCGATTTACTTCCTGAAGGCCGAAGATTATTCTGGTGATATGTATCCGAATCAGCTCAATTTCTGGACAGCTTCACCTTTTGCGGTGTTCTGTATGCAGGCACTTGAACTCAGGAACGCGATAGACTGGACTCCCGACATTTATCACTGCCATGACTGGACAAGCGCGTTTCTTCCCTGTGCATTAGCCTGGCACAGACACTACCGTCAGGTCGGCGGAAAAAGCATAATGACGCTGCATAACGTAGCATATCAGGGAATATTTGAGCCTTCACCGTTCCTTGAGGCATCCGGTCTTGAGCCGTGGAGCTTCAGCCCGTCTACAATGGAATTCTACGGACAGGTCAATTTGCTCAAAGGCGGCATAGTTGCGTCAACTGCAGTAACGACAGTATCACCGACATACGCAAGTGAGATTCAGACGTATGAATCAACTCGTGAGCTTTCCGGGATACTCTATCAGCAGAGGAGCAAATTACGCGGCATAATCAACGGTCTTGATGTCAAATACTGGGACCCGAACGGAGATAAGGCAATTCCTGCAAAGTTCTCAGTTAAAGATCTCAGGGGCAAAGCAGCCTGCAAGAAAGCATTGCTTGAGCGTGCCGGTTTAGACCCGAACACGAACGCTCCCGTAATCGTATGCGTGAGCCGTCTGGTTGAGCAGAAGGGTTTCGATATGGTCTTCAATGCCGCAGGACAGATTGCGGAGACAGGAGCAAAGCTGTTAATTCTTGGTTCTGGCAATGACTGGATCGAGAACGGAATAATTCAGGCATCAGAACGTTATCCTGAGAGCATTAAATTATTCAAGGGCTATGATGAACCGTTATCGCACTTAATGTACGCAGGCGGTGATATTTTCCTGATGCCGTCAGTGTTTGAGCCATGCGGATTAAGTCAGATGATCTCAATGCGTTACGGAACTGTACCCGTAGTTCGTGAGGTAGGCGGATTACGTGATACAGTCTTTGATGTTGACAGGCCCGAAGGCGGAAATGGCTTTACATTCCTGAC
>JAFSQO010000013.1 GCA_017446645.1 Synergistaceae bacterium
GAGTTTCTCGATAGGCTATGACCTGATTGCCGAGTTCCCACGATGACCAGTTAGTTTTCGGGATTTCGTGAAGGGTCAAATCTCCCTGCAAAATTTTTTCGTAAGCCCTTCTCCCGAATTCGTGCATTATTTCTTTATCATGTGAGTCCGGTCTGCCTTCTGCTATTGTCGTGTCCATTGAGTGACGTGAGATAAAGGCTCCCAGTGCAGCAACTTTGAAGCCGCTTTTTTCCGCACGTTCGAGCATTTCATTAAGAGCAATACCGTAATATCCGTTACCGTAGGAGATTGCCCCGACAAACGGTGTATTATCAGCTTCGAGGCAGGCAAATAACTCGTCAGAAAGTGTGAATAATTTTCCTGCTGTCATGCTTCCCATTATTACGAGTTCATCAGGTCCGAACTTGTATTTCTTCTTGCGGCTCATTGATGTAAGCAAATTATGAGTCTCAACCGGCAAGCCCTCAATGACTGAAGCAATTTCCTTCACGATTTTTTCAGTTGAACCGCTCGGACTGAAATAAATCAGATGTAATTTTCTCATTAATCCAGCTTCATTATAATTTTTTCTTCGAGATTCTTATAGCCTTCTGGTGTATGAGTCGACAAGTAAATCGTCGGGTTGTTCTTGATGAATTCCCTGACCCTGTTTAACGTGTCGCGTGCTGCCTTCAGATCCTCGAACACTATAGAGAGTTTATCAGCGTGGAGTGCTGCGTCAACATAAGTAACATCGCCGTGCATCATGTAATAGACTCCGTCATTCTCTGCGATTACTATGCTGTTGCCCTTAG
Source organism: Synergistaceae bacterium (assembly GCA_017446645.1). GTDB lineage: Bacteria > Synergistota > Synergistia > Synergistales > Aminobacteriaceae > JAFUXM01. The sequence continues at coordinate 795 of JAFSQO010000013.1, forward strand.
TGTGTCCTCGTGCCTTGATGAAGTAAATCCCGTCAGCGATCTTCTGGCAGTGCTCGAAATTGTGATAAGGTCCGTCAGAGTATTCGCACCTGATGATATTTTCGCCTGTGAGCTTCAATGCATCTGCGTCTTCTGGCCCGATATATATTTTTGCATTCGGGAATGACTTTAACATGCCTGTGTGGTCGGGGTGCTTGTGAGTCACAAGAATCTTCGTAACCTGTTCTATCTTGTAGCCAAGAGCCTCAAGTGCCGGGATATAATCATTGACTTTCGTGTAGCCCTTGAAAGGAGTCTCAGGTGAAAGGCCCGTATCAACTAAAATAACTTCACTGCCCGTGTCAATCAGAAAATTCTGAAGGCTTCCGGGATATTTTATTCCGGGATTGCCGTCGCTCTTGTTCTCACCGCCGAAAACGAAATCCTGCCCCCACTCGCCGTTATCGTAAAGCTTTACAACTTTGATTTCCATGATAAGTTTTACTCCTCCTGTAAATCTTGTAAATGACTGGATAATTTTATAATTAAAATATATGCAAAACAATAACGCAGTTTTTGCGTATATGGTATAAAATTTATACTTAATTCTATTCAACAAAACAAGGAGCTTTTTACATGACTGAGAAAAATAATTTATGTCCGTTAAGGCATTTAACAAGTATTTTCGGGGGCAAATGGAAGCTGCCGATAATTTGCATTCTTTCATCTGATAATTACTTGCCCAAACGTTACAGCGTAATTAAGCGAAAGCTGGGTGACATAACGAATGTAATGCTCGCAAAATCACTTAACGAGCTTGAGGACGCAAAACTCGTTCACAGAGAGCAGTATAACGAAATTCCTCCCAGAGTCGAATACTCGTTGACTGAACAAGGCAAGGAGACCCTGCCGTTTTTGAGTCAAGCAGCTCAATGGGCAATTGATGACCTGAAGCGTAGAAAAGTGAATATTTTTTGTGGTGAATGCGTTATTATCGATTAAGTTTTTCGTTACTGAAATGCTTATATAATTTATAATAAAATATTATATTCATAGAAAAAAAATATAGGGAGCAAAATTTTATGAGATGACAAGAAATTAACGGCGCGGAGTGCTTTATCATTATAAATTATAGAAATCTCTCGCCTTCTTTATTTATATTTATATTTATGTTGATGAAGGAGGTGAAGAATTTATTATTTTTACAGGAGGTTTAATTTTATCATCATGGACAAAGTTTTAACGTCCCGTAACGGCCCTTGGATAGCTGGCGGTTTAATCGGACTGGTCGCAGTTGCCCTGGCTCACTTCGGCAACCCCGGCAACATGGGTTTTTGTGTAGCGTGTTTCACCAGAGACATAGCAGGCGCACTTGGTTTTCACAGAGCTGGAGTCGTCCAGTACATAAGGCCCGAAATCCCCGGATTCATTCTCGGCTCCTTTTTGTCGGCCCTACTCTTCAGGGAATACTCACCCAGAGGCGGCTCATCACCTGCAGTCAGATTCGGACTCGGAGTCTTTGCAATGTTAGGCGCACTCGTCTTTCTCGGCTGTCCCTGGAGGGCTTATCTCAGAGTAGCCGGAGGAGACTGGAATGCCCTTTACGGTGTCGGAGGCTTAATCGTAGGCATCTTTATAGGGATTATTTTCTTATGGAACGGCTTCAGTCTTGGAGCAGCTGAGTCAAATCCCAAAGCAGCAGGATTGATTATGCCCCTGATAGCTGCAGCATTGCTTGCTTTCTTATTTATTGCCCCTAAATTTGGCGAGAATGCCCCGATATTTTTCTCGGATAAAGGTCCCGGTTCACAGCACGCACCCGCATTAATGGCCCTGGGAGCAGGCTTGCTTGTCGGCTGGCTTGCCCAACGTTCACGCTTCTGCACTGTCGGAGCAATTCGTGATTTCCTGATGATGGGCGATGCTTATCTGCTCAAGGGAATTATTGCCTTCATGATTACGGCTTTTGCTGCGAATTATGCACTGGGAACTTTCAAACCAGGCTTCGAGTCTCAACCCGTTGCACACTCTGACCAGCTCTAGAACTTCTTGGGCATGGTTTTGTCTGGTCTTGCTTTCACCCTTGCAGGAGGCTGTCCCGGCAGGCAGTTGATCATGGCCGGTGAAGGAGATTCTGATGCAGGTATCTTCGTGATTGGAATGCTTGCAGGTGCTGCGATTGCTCATAATTTTTCAGCAGCTTCTTCAGGTGCAGGAATTGGCCCTATGGGAATGCATGTAACGATTATAGGCTTAATATTCTGTGTCTTAGTCGGCATATTATCAAGGGACAGGGGGTAAATTTTCATGAGCGATGTTATAACAGTAAACGCACGGGGGCTTTCATGTCCTCAACCTGTAATGCTTACGAAAAAGGCTCTGGCAGGACTTGATTCGGGTAGAGTTGAGGTTCTCGTTGACACGGCGACTTCACGCAATAATGTCTCGCGCTTTGCAGAGAATAAAGGCTGGAGCGTTGACGTTGAAGAACTCGATGAAGGCTTCAAAGTCATCTTAGAGAAGTAAAGCGATTAATTGCGAACAACTTAGTGGGTAGTTGAAATTGATGTGAAGATTTTCACTATCCACTGGTTTTATTGGCGGAAGTGTGTGGGGATCGAACCCACCAGAGACAGCTTAGACCGCCTCTCACCGGGTTTGAAGCCCGGGCCCGTCACCAGACAAATCTCACTTCCGTATTTCGCTTACTTTACCTGAAATATTACGTAAGTTGCATTATAATGTATCTATCGCAAAAAATCTATTGAACGCACAAAAATTTTTATCATGAAACTGTACAGAATATTATTTGAAAAAGTCTTTGACCCTATTGCACTGTATAAAGTTGACGAAGACAGAATAATTTTTCTTGATGTTAATCCTGCTTATGAACGCGTCATGAAATTGTCCCGTGATGACGTTATAGGCAAGGCATTTTATGAAGTCTGGCCAAACGCTGAACCACGCTGGTCAAGGGTCATAAGGGAGTGCCTGACGCAAAAGAAGACCGCTCACTGTATCGGAGAAAGCCTCGATGTCAATAGCTACCTCGAAGCTATAGCCTTCCCGATTCAGCCTGATATGGCAGCAGTAATCTTTCTTGACAGGACGAAATTAAAGCGTTCGGATAATGCCCTGAGACAAAGGCAGAACCAGTTAAGGGCATTGGCAGCAAAACTCACAATTACAGAAGAAGAGACAAGGCGTAATATAGCGTCAGACTTGCATGACAGACTAGGCTATGAATTAGTCTCACAGCTGAGAGTTTTACGTGAGATAGCTTCAGAGCTTGACTCAGAGAGCAGCATTAAAGACTCGATTCAAAAACTCATAAACAGCACAGAAAATATAATCGCCGAAAACAGAAGCCTTATCTTCGAGCTAAGTCCCCCTGTCTTGAAAGAAGCCGGCCTTAATCCTGCACTTGAAGAACTTGCAAAGAATATCCTTGAGCCTGACAAAATTCAGTGGCAGATAATCACAAAAGGCAGCGCGGAGGAATTCATAGCCGATGACTCAATCTGCGTAATTCTTTATCGTATGGCTAGAGAATTACTCATCAATGCAGTAAAGCACTCAGGAGCCTCGAAAGTGAATATTATTATTAACAGGAAACCGGAAATCATTACCGTAGCAATCGAAGACAACGGTACAGGAATGTTAAAGACCAGCAGCAAGGGCTTCGGACTGTTCAGCATTCAGGAAAGGCTTCTGGCACTTGGAGGGAATTTAAAAATTATATCGGAGCAGGGTAAGGGCTTAATGGCTGTCATGACCTGCCCCCTAAAGTTAAAGGACGGAGAAATTTTTCATGGTAACAAGAATATTATTAGCTGACGATCACGAGTTATTCATCGAAGGGCTTGCAGAACTAATCAGGAAGCGTCCGGATATTGAACTCGCCGGGCAGGCAAAAGACGGACTCAAAGCTATCGAGCAGGCAGAGAAGCTAAAACCTGATATTATCTTAATGGACATATCTATGCCGGATCTTAATGGGATAAAAGCAGCAAAGCAGATCCTCGCAAAATTTCCCGACATGAAAATCATAATGCTCTCAATGTACAACAGCCGCGAGTTAATAGTCGAAAGCCTCAGAGCCGGAGCACAGGGCTATATCCTGAAAGAATGCAGCTCCGAAGAGTTATATGAGGCAATCAGGAATATCACAATGGGAAATTACTATATTGCAAGGTCATCACTTGCCGTCATGGTCGAGGACTATTTGAGACTGCTCAAGGCCGACGAGAGGAATTCAGCGCGCCTCTTGTCAGAACGTGAAAGGGAAGTCCTGAAACTCTTAGCTGAAGGTAAGAACGCTAAAGAGATAGCCTACGACTTATCAATCAGCAAGAACACAGTAGACGTACACCGCCGTCACATCATGGAAAAAACAGGGTGCTCAAGCATGGCCGGATTAGTGCGCTATGCAATCAGGGAGGGTTATTAATGGCAATATATCTCAACAACGCAGCAACAACCTGGCCGAAACCCGAATGCGTACCCCAGTCAATGAGCATGTTTATCACTCAGGGGGGCGCGAACTCCTCACGGGGAACTTCATCGAAGCGCGACATGTCAACGATGAACTTGATCCTTGACTGCCGAATGAAGCTCGCAGAATTTTTCGGAGGTTATGATAATCTGAATCCCCTGCTCGTAACTTTCTGCATGAACATAACTGAAGCAATTAACACAGTACTTCATGGATTCCTGAAGCCCGGCATGAGGGTCTTGACTTCCTCAATGGAACATAATGCCGTAATGAGACCTTTGCGTTTTCTTGAGGCAAGGGGAGTTGAACTCGATATTTTGCAGGCTGACCCGCAGGGACTTCTTCACCCTGAAGATTTGAGAGCCAAGTTAAACGAGTCACGCTATGACCTCGCAATATTCTCACATGCCAGCAACGTAGCGGGGACTTTGCAGCCTGTTGATGAGCTGGCAGGGATTTGCAGGGACAACAATCTGCCGTTGGTCCTCGATACTGCTCAGACAGCGGGCCTGATAAAGCTGAATGCGTCAGAGCTTGGACTTTCTGCC
>JAFSQO010000095.1 GCA_017446645.1 Synergistaceae bacterium
ATTTCCGAAGACTATCTGAGACGGATTGACTTTCAGCATGGAAGCGATTTTCTCACTCAGTAAACTGCATTCAGGGTCGCAATAATAATTCAGGCCGTCAGCTGCTTTACTCGCGTACTCAATTGCATGAGTAGAAGGAGGAAACGGAGACTCGTTAGTGTTAAGCCTTATGTAGCCGTCAAAGCTCTCGACTTCGGAGCTAGTGTCATAGGGCGTTATTGATTTATATTTAGTGTGCAGAAATTTGCTCATGTAATATATTTTCCTTTACGATAAAATTTTTCATGAATGAATTATAACTTAACTTATAAGGAGATTAAATTATGCACTTAATAACAAGCCATCTCAATACAGATTTTGATTCACTAGCAAGCATGTTCGCTATTCAGAAATTATACCCTGACGCAGTAGTGTGTCCTCCAGGCTCAATGAATCGCAAAGTCCGCGACTTCCTGACAAAACATGGCCGTCAATGGCAAAGCAAGATACTCAAACCCAGGAAGATCCCCCTTGATGAAGTTACCCTCATGATAGTTACTGATACCCGTTCACGCTCAAGAATAGGCCAATTCGCTGCTCTCGCTGGCCGCAATGACGTTGCTGTCCATGTCTATGATCATCACCCTGCTACACCTGATGACTTACCCGCTGAAGAATTAGTATATGAGCCGGTCGGGGCACTTACTACTCTAATCGTTGAGCATTTACTGAACGAACGCAAAGATATTTCACCTGATGAAGCTACGTTATTTGCCCTGGGAATTTACGATGATACAGGAGCACTTACTTACGAGTCTACCACTGACCGCGATATTGCTATGATAAGCTATTTGCGTGAATTCGGGGCTGACTTGTCGGGGATACTCTCACAGGTTGAATCTGACATGAGCGTTGAAGACAAGCAATTACTCGATAATCTCTCAGAGAATGCAAGAGAACTCTATATCAACGGCGCAAAAGTCTGTCTCACCTGGGCAGAAACCAGTGAATACATGCTGGGGCTTTCGGTGCTGGTCAATAAACTCAAGGAATACTGCGAGGCTCATGTCACTATAGCAGTAGTCAACAACGGAGGCAAAAAAATAAACATCGTTGCCCGAAGTGTTCAAGGGGTTCTCAACGTCAAAGAGTTCCTGGCACCCTATGGAGGCTCCGGTCACGTTCAGGCAGGCAGCGCAACCCTGCTCACTGATGAAAGGGATTTACACGAACTGGTCAATGAGATCGAAACAAGACTGCACCAGACAATCCCGCCAATGCTCAAGATTTCGGATATAATGGCTTCACCGGTTATCGCAGTAAGTCCTGACTCACGCGTTGATGAGGCATATAGGACAATGCTGAGATTTGGCTTTAAATCACTTCCTGTTGCTGACTCATCCGGGGAAGTCGTCGGCATGATGACAAGACGCGATTTAGACAAAGCTCACCTGCACGGCCTGGACAGGGCTAAAATCAGCGATTTCATGACTATGGGAATAATCACACTTAATGCTCAGGCATCAATTGATGAGGCACATAGAATCATGGCGACTTATGGCTTCGAGAAAATGCCCGTTCTTGATGATTCAGGCAGATTGATAGGCACTCTCTCAAGGGGCGACTTGCTGAAGGCACTTTATCACTCAGGACAATTCTATTCATCAAACGAAGATGACGGCTATGACTCAACCGGTTTCTTATGGAGCGAAAACGTTGCTGGCCTCATGGAAGAAGCGTTCAGTCTCAAGACACTCTCACTGCTCAGGAGGCTCGGCACTAAGGCTCAGGAATTAGGAATGAAGGCTTATCTTGTAGGCGGCACGGTTCGGGACATTATCATGGGTGTTCGCAATGTAGACATAGATATTTCAGTAGAGGGCGATGCGGAGGCACTCGTTACATCATTCAATGAACAGGGCTGCAGGTCAACACTTCACGGACGTTACAAGACAGGGACTATAATTTTCCCGGACGGCGAAAAGGTTGACGTTGCTACTGCGAGGCGGGAATTCTACGAATACTCGGCTGCAAGTCCTACGGTAGAAAGCGCATCATTAAAGCAAGATTTAGGGCGAAGGGACTTCACTGTCAACGCCATGTCAATATCACTCAGTGAAGAGAACTGGGGAATGCTGACTGACAATTACGGGGGCAGGGCTGACCTCAAGGATAAATTGCTGCGAATCCTGCATAATTTGAGCTTTGTCGAGGATCCTTCACGGGTATTACGAGGCATTAGATTAGAGCAAAGGCTTAACATGAGCTTTGAAGATAATACCTTGAGACTGCTCAAATCAGCAGTAAAAGGCGGTTTGCTTGAGTGTTTATCTACTGCAAGAATCAGGACTGAGTTAGAGCTTATCTCGAAAGAGGCATGTTTCCGCAAAATCGTAATGAGAATGAGAGACCTCAACGTCTGGGAGGGACTTTTCCCCGGTATGTACGTGAGTGAACAGGCTGACCAGAGGCTTCACATCATGGAACACTTTATGGCTCAGGTCGCTAAACACGGGATTGACTTCAAAGGCATGAAGTGGCTCATCAATATAGCTGTGGTGCTGACTGACTCTAAACAGGAAATCAGATTTGCAATCATGGACAGGATGAATCTAAATCCCAATGAACGGGAACAGCTGACTAAATGCTTCACTCAATGGCC
>JAFSQO010000096.1 GCA_017446645.1 Synergistaceae bacterium
AGGACACGCGTAAGGAGTCGCAAGGTTCGCCGTTAAAGTGAAAGAAATCACGGTCTGTGTAGCAAATATTCAGGCCGTGTAAAAAAACGTAGAAGCGAAAAACTTAATTATAGCCGTAAGATTTGCTGTAACATGGATTAGCGAATTTTATTTAATAGCAGTATCACCCACCATTCACCACGAATCATTCACTCGATCCCGGTAAATTTCACAACTCAGCCCCTCAGTTTCACATTACTGCAGACCGGTAAAATTAGGCTTTAGATTTTCAATTTCATTCAAGTCCATTTTTCCCAATAATTCCCTAAGCTCTTGCATCTCTCGTGATTCATCAAGCTCTTTGAGTTCACTTTCAAGAAGTTCTGCTTCTAACTGCTTGATTCTTTTTTGTATGATTTTTTCTCTCGTTGTATTCCCAGAGCGTTTTGCTTCGTCAAGCTGCCTGTGCAATTTGTCCAACTGAGCCTTTTGTTGAGCAAACAGGGCGTAACCGGCAAAACCATACGAAACACACGAAATCACGAACGATATTACTAAAAGCAACAGCAAAAACTTTTTCATCATCGATAAAGACCCCCTTTAAGTTAAGTATATCATCACGACAATATCCTCGTGTAGTCAACCCCGTCATCCTGAAATACCAGATAATCCCCGAACTCCAGCCCAACCTGAGACCCCGCATTAAATTCCCCGTAAGTCCTCCCCGCAGCAATCACCCGGACAAGAGTCCCGTCTACATCTACCCTGCAATCGTTCTCATCGCCTAAATAATACGAGTGAGTCAACTTTCCCATTAAACTGCCTTTATTGCTCATGAAAATATTTTCGGGCCTTACTGCAACGACTACATCGCCCGATTTGTCGCCTGAGTAAGCCATGCTTTGACCGCCTGAGAAAATTATCTTGCCCTGAGACGCTTTACCCCTGAGAAAATTCACCCGGCCTACGAAGTCCGCAACGAATTGATTTGCCGGTTTTTTGTAGATATTTATAGGCGAGTCAACCTGCTGAACTATCCCCTGATTAAAGACTATAATTCTGTCACTCATTGCCATCGCTTCAGTCTGGTCATGGGTTACGTATACTACTGTGATGCCGAAATTGCGCTGGACTTCTTTGATTTCAAAGCGCATTGACTCACGTAACTTTGCGTCAAGATTGCTCAACGGCTCATCAAGCAATAATACTCTGGGTTTGCTGACAAGTGCCCTGCCTAGTGCCACTCTCTGCTGCTGACCGCCTGATAATTCGTCTGGCATTCGTGTTATATATTGCGAAAGATGGACTGATTCCAGAACTTTTTCGACTCTGTCCCGGATTTCAGAACGCGATACACCCTGAATCTTTAACGGGTAAGCTACGTTGTCAAATACGTTCATGTGAGGCCATACAGCATATGACTGGAAAACCATGCCTATATTGCGCTCATTTGGAGGCACGAATTCAGACGGCGAACTCACTGTAACATCACCGATTTTGATTTCACCGGACGAAGGTCTCTCGAACCCCGCAATCATTCTAAGCATCGTAGTCTTTCCGCAGCCTGAAGGCCCAAGAAGCGTAATGAATTCCTTATCATGAAAAACTTCGCTGAACTCATGAATGACTTGAACATTACCGTATGATTTTGTGATATTATTAAACGTTATCGATGACATGATTATATCGAGAATTCCCCTTTCGTTAATTTATTAAGCAGCCAGTTTACTATGATTACCAGCAATAATATACCCGTTGCAATCGCGCTTGCAGTCTGTTGGCTGTGATATGTCTGATAAGTATATAACTCGTAGCCTATTGTCTTAGTGTCAGTAGAATACAGCAGTGTCGACATCGTAAGCTCGTAGAAACTAGGCATAAATATCAGGAACCAACCGGCAACTACAGACGGTGCAATCAATGGGAGAGTAACGTCCCAGAAACCCCGCTGCCATTTTGCTCCGGAAATTAACGCAGCTTCTTCGAGTGACGGGTGAATTTGACTCATAGCAGACACGACTGTACGCATTCCCATTAGTAAATATTTAATTATATATGCAATTATCATGATTGTGAGTGTATTATATATATTTATCCCGAAACGCCCTGACATCGTCATAATTAATGCCAAAGCAATAACAACGCTCGGAGTTCCGCTCCCTACAGTGATTAAGAAGTCCGGAATATGCCGCCCCCTTGCACGTGTCCGGGTCAACAGCCAAGCCATTACACATGAAATTATTATCCCTGCTGTAGCTGCAACTGAAGCCGCGATTAAACTGTTCTTTGCAGTGTCGAGAATTCCCTTACGCGTAAATAATATATGCCAGTAACGCGTCGTAAAATTTTCCGGAGTCAATGCCTTACCCAAATTCTTAGTAAATGAAGTCATTGCTACACTTGTAAACGGAATTATTATGACGATTAACGCAAATAAGCCCACTATAATGGTCAACGGCAGCCTCCATTTGCCAAGCTCGACTATGTTGGGACGTGTTGATTTGCCCGAAACCGTGATATATTGCTTCTTACCGCAGATAAACGTCGATACGTAAAGCACTATGTTCGCAATTACCATGAGTGATACAGCCAAAGTCGTAGCGTCACTCAGTCCTTCCGGTGAGCCTACGTAGACATAATCAATTATTCTCGTTGTAACCGTGTCGATTTGCCCCGGTGCCCCGATTATTGAAGGTATCCCGTAACATGACGCAGCTGACACGAAAACCAGCAGACCCGCAGCAACTATCGAAGGCAGCATTACAGGAAACGTAACAGTCAATATAGTCTTTAACGGTGAAGCCCCTGAAATTTTCGAGGCTTCTTCGAGTGAAGGGTCCATTTTTTCCATAGCACGCGATATAGTGATAAACGCATAAGGATAATAAAAAGTCGTCAACACCCAGACAAGCCCGCCAAGTGAGTAGATGTTGAAGGGGTTTTCACTGAGACCAAGTAAATTCGCAAGCCATACGTTGAGCGTCCCTACTCTGGGATTTAAGAGCCTCAGCCAGGCCATAGCCCCAACATAAGGCGGAACCATGTAGGTCATCACGAAGAGGGTTCTGAAGAACTTTTTGCCATACAAATCCGTCCGTCCTACAAGCCACGCTAACGGAAAGGCAATCATAAGCCCGAAAATCATTGCAAGCCCCGCAGTCACTAAAGTATTCCGTAAGGCATTCCAGTTTAAGGCGTAAGTGTAAATTCTCCTGAAAGCCTCAAGGGTGAAACCAGACTCGCCTGTGAATGACCTGAAAATTAAGTAACACATTGGGAAAACGTTGAACACCAGCAGAAATAACACGATTA
>JAFSQO010000014.1 GCA_017446645.1 Synergistaceae bacterium
AATCGCAAAAAGCAACGGACTTGAGACAAGCAACGATATAATGGACTTCGTGAATATTCGGGGAATTCTTGGCAATGGCGACAACCCGGCAGAAGACGCTGCACGCGAAAATCCCGAAATCTGGGACGCTATAATCAACGAGGCAATAAACTCTTTACAGGACATGAAAAAATGCGAGGGCAAGGTCCTGGAAGCAAAGATTAACGATGACCTCAGCAGCCTGGATAAAATTAGCCGTGTCTTGAAAGAACGCTGGGAAATCGCAAATAAAGACGCTCTGGAAACCCTGCGCTCGAAAATTACCAGAATTATGGAGTATTACAGGCTCGAAGTTGATGACCCCAGAATTGCCCAAGAAATTGCGTTATTATCAGATAAATGGGACGTTTCTGAGGAGCTGACAAGGCTTGACGCTCATATCGCAAAGTTCAGGCAAATCATGACAGAAAGTGAATCGTCCGGCAAAAAACTTGACTTCTTAATTCAGGAAATGAACCGGGAAGTTAATACTATGGGTTCAAAAGTTGCAGATTCAGAATTCAGATGGCAGGTAGTAGAGGCAAAAACATGCATAGAGAAAATCCGCGAACAAATCCAGAACGTAGAGTAAAAGGCCGTTTATTCGTCCTATCAGGCCCCAGCGGTGTCGGCAAAGGCACTCTCAGAGAACACGCCCTGAGTGACATTTCTGGTCTGGTGTACTCGATTTCATGCACTACCAGACAGCCAAGACCCGGCGAGACTGACGGCGTTGAATACAGATTTATATCACATGAGAAATTCCAGCAGGATATAGATGATAACTTGTTTCTCGAATATGCCCATGTCCATAATGATTATTACGGGACGTTAAGACGCGATGTCGAGAATGCTTTGAATTCCGGTCATGATGTCTTGCTCGAAATTGACGTTCAGGGAGCTTTGCAGGTCCGTGAAAAAATGCCCGAAGCCCTGTTAATCTTTATCGCACCCCCGTCAGTGCAGGAATTAGAGCGCAGGCTGATTAACCGCTGCACAGAGAGCCCGGACGCTGTCAGGACAAGACTTCATAATGCAATAAAGGAGCTTGAACTTCAGGATAAATATAATTACGTCATAGTGAATTCTGATTTAGAGACGGCCTCGCGTGAACTCCGGGCAATAATCACGTCACATGATGAGCTGGGATAATCTTTTACGCTGGTTCTTGTTTTCAGCAGGGATAATTATCGCAATCTTCGCCGGTTACATGTTCTATATCGACAAAATCCCGGCCGGAGCAGCGTGGCTTGCCATGAGTATAGGCTTTCTGTGCTTTGCTACCCGTCTTAAGGCTATTTCAGGCTCAAGTTCAGATTATGATGATAATGACGATGATTTGCACGATATGGCCGTGTTAATAGCAGATATGGCCGTGTCTTCACTCAAGAATATCGGCAGGACAGTACCCCCGAATGCAAAAGAAATCGACGAACTTGAAATCAAGCTGCATAAATTCCTGAACTCTATGCCGTTAGAAAAACATGAACGCGAGGATATAATAAACGAATTCGAGAAGCTCAGAAACCGGTCAAGACGCAACGAAGGCGGAAGGGCTTTACTCCGGAACTCAAGACTATAAAGAAAGGAATATCACATCACAACACGACATGAATAAAGGACAAAAATTTTCAGCATGGTACTTTTTCATAGCCATGATTATAGCGTGGCTCTTTGCTGAGTATATCTATAAACCCTGGGCAGAAAGCAGGACAGAAGTCCCCTACAGCGAATTTCTTGCGGATCTCGAAAAGCATAATGTCGAGAACGTTGACATAGGCGAGAACAGGATTATTTACGCCCTGAAAGACAGCACAAGCCCCGATAAACGCCCGATTATAGACGGCAAAATCTTTGGCATAGGCTCTGTCAGACGAAGCAAAGCTAACTCCGGCAACGTCAAGAGCGTAGTGAAACTCTCTGACCCGTTATTAATCGAGAGACTTGCTAATTCACGTGAAATCAAATTCGGAGGCATCGCAAAAAACGAGAGCCTGATTGACATGTTAATGGGCATAATGCTGCCTTTACTGCCCTTGCTCATAATCTGGTATATCATATTCAGAAATATGCAGGGAGGTATGGGCGGTGGTATTTTCTCGTTTGGACGCAGCCGTGCGAAAGAATTACAGGGCGAAATGACGGGTGTTCACTTCAGCGATATAGGCGGAGCAGGCGAGGCTGAAGTCGAGTTGCGTGAAATAATTGAATTCCTCAAAGAACCTGCAAGATTTGACAAATTCGGCGCGAAACTTCCCAGAGGCGTTCTGCTTGTAGGCCCTCCCGGTACTGGCAAGACTTTACTCGCAAAAGCTACTGCGGGTGAAGCAGGGGTTCCGTTTTTCTTCATAACAGGCTCCAGTTTTGTCGAAATGTTTGTAGGTGTAGGAGCTGCAAGGGTTCGCGACTTATTTGACCAGGCCAAGAAGAAGGCCCCGTGCATTATCTTCGTAGATGAGATTGACGCTATAGGACAGTCAAGAATGCGGAATTTTAACAGCAACTCAGAGCAGGAAAACACGCTAAATCAATTACTTGCAGAGATGGACGGCTTCGAGGCAAATAACGGCGTTGTCATAATGGGAGCTACTAACAGACCTGAGATTTTGGACCAGGCATTATTGCGTCCCGGCAGATTTGACCGTCAAATTCAGGTTGTCCTGCCGACTGAAGAGGGCCGTGAGGAGATTTTGAGAATTCACACGAAAAAATTACCCCTTGCCCCGGAGATAAATCTGCGTTCGATTGCTAAAGTTACTCCGGGATTTTCCGGTGCTGATTTGGCAAATATCGCTAACGAAGCCTCGTTATTAGCTGCTCGACAAAAGGCCGATAAGGTCACCATGAATGACTTTGACCTAGCTATCGAGAGGGTTGTTGCAGGTTTGCAGAGAAAAACGCCTTTAACCCCTGAAATCCGCAAGAAAGTAGCCTATCATGAGACAGGTCATGCCCTTGTAGCGTGTTATTTACCAGGCTCTGACCCTGTTCACAAAGTCAGCATTATCCCGACTACGAAAGGCGCGTTAGGTTACACTATGCAAATGCCTACGGAAGACCAGTACTTAGTCAGCGAAAACGAGTTAAGAACCCGAATGGCTGTTATGCTGGGAGGCCGTTCTGCTGAATTGCTAATCTTTAACGAGGCTTCAACAGGTGCATCGAATGACCTTGAACGTGCTACTGAAATTGCGCGCAGAATGGTCACTGAATTCGGGATGTCTGGCGAGCTTGGCCCCGTGAGATATGCTGCACCCTCAATGATGTATCTTAACGGTGCGTCAGGTAACCGCGAGGACATTGGCGAAGGGACTATTGACAAGATTGACGCTGAAATCAGAAGGTTCGTAAGTGAGGCTCAGGAGCAGGCTTTGGGTATCCTGAAGGAACACCAGGAAGTCCTGCATGAAGTGGCCCAGACATTGCAGGATAAAGAAGTCATTAACAGCGATGAGATAAAGGCAATCGTTGCGAAACACGAAGTAAAACCAGCCTGTAGTGAATAAATGAATATCGGATATTTTGTTTTACTCATGAATTAATCATAAAATGCCGATAAAATAATAATTAATATATATATTAAGGAGGCGCGCGTATCATGTTCAGGAAATCAAAGATATTTTTCATGATTACTCTAATTCTTTGCTTTGCCTTAACCTTTCCCGCATATGCTTCACGGGTTACAGCAGGCGATGTTATTGTCGTAATGAAGGACGCTCAGACAGCTTCGTCAAGTTCCGTATCAATCTCAGCCCAGACCGCACGGGTCAGCGCATTGGCCAGCTCAGTGAATGCCAAAGTCGCGAAAACTTACCCGGCACTGTCAGAAATATCGGACGGCAAGATTTTCGCCCTTATTCACTCTGACGCAAAATCTGAAACTCAACTGATCAAAGAGTTACAGGCAAACCCCGATGTCCTGGGGGTATCACTGAATTACAAAGTCCGTGCATTGGCTGCCCCTAATGACCCTTATTATACTAACGGCAAATTATGGGGACTGGATGCAATCAAGGCCAATAAAGTCTGGGACAAGGGCTACACAGGCAGCAACAGCGTTTACTCGGCAATAATCGACACAGGAGTTCTTGCAAGTCATG
>JAFSQO010000097.1 GCA_017446645.1 Synergistaceae bacterium
CTTAGCAAATCCCTCAATGCGTCCTTCTTCGCGGCCTTCAGCACGTCCCTCAACGCGTCCTTCTTCACGATAAGAATTCCTGTCAAATTTTGTTAGCATATATTCCTGCCTCCAGTATCGATTTTGTTTTGCCTCAAAAAATTTGTTTTCAAGTTTCTTCACGAACTCATCATCAGAACTTTTCCCTTCGATGAATTCAAGAAAAGCCTTCAACTTCGGAGAAATATCATCTTCAGTGCCTCTAGTATTCAAGAAAATTGTCGTTGCATCGTCGCCTAGCATTAAACTCTTATCCTGAACACAAAACTTCTTGAACGTGTAAATATGTCTGCCGGTGTGAAACAAATCAAAGCAGCAAATAAATATCACTATGGCTTCCGGCATATCGTTATAGACTTTCATTGTTTCCTTGTCCATTGCATCAAGGTCTATAACTGAGTGATACGCACGGCTGCGCTTGATGATATTATCTCTTTTTGCTGCCTGCATTTCAACGTTAATAATCCTGTTCCTGTCATCTCGAAGATAAATATCGAATCTGACTCCTCTGGTGTCAAGTGTCTCACGCGAGGACTTTTGCAGCTCGGTGAAAGTTATGCGTTCTATGTTTAATTCAGGCAGTATGATCCTTACTAAGTCAAGGCAAAGCTCAGGGTCCTGAAAGACTTTCTCGAACATGAAATCATTTGCAAGAGTCAAATTCTCCCAACGTTCTTCTTCTGCAAGATTAAGGCCAGTTGCTAAAACATCAAGAAAATCATTATCCACGAAAAAATCCTCTCCTTACTGACGTTAATAAATTTATCACAAATACGGCACTAATTTTAGTGAGAGAATAGCGGAGAGTACAGTGCTGCACTATCCGCTGTGGCATTTACTCGGCTTCAAAGACGTTAATAACTGCATTCTGAGGGTCAATTCTTGTCACCCTGAATTTTTGATCCCCCGAAAGTATCTCAGCCCTGACCGGCAAAGTTACAGGGGTCATGAATATATTCGACATGTCAACGAACGCCTTGAGCATCAAATCATCTGCCTCAAGCTGCTCGATTAGGGACGGTCTGCCCTCTATCGTAACGGCAACACTTGAAGGATTGCATATTAAGTGCCCGGAATTCTCTGGGACTCCTCGAAGTTCTACAGGAACAGCGTTTAATTTCTTCTCTGCATGGACTTCACCCAACTGCAGGCTTACTTTTACAGAATTTGCATTTGCGAGGGATATGCCTTTGACTTCAGGCTGCCTTAACGGTGCAACTATGACCTGATTTGACGCAAGCAGCGATATGTCAATGACTTCGGTGTCAATTGCTTCGACTTTTGCCAAATCGTCAGTATCGCCCTCAATCTGGACTTCAGACGGATCTGTAGTAACTGCACGAATCTCATAATCAGAGTCTAATTTGCCGGATAATCTCACATTTACGGGAACACGCTTCTTTGGCAAACCCCTGGCAAGAACTCCCCGGAATCTCACCTGAGCAGGTTCAATCGTAACAGTGCCCTCAAACGGCTCGGACTGGGAAAACTTCACGGGCATCAACAAATCCCTCCCAGCCTGTAATTCTTCGATTGTAGGGGTGACCCTGACGCTGCCGACTTTAGCGACATCATCTTCTGCGCCCTTAATGCCGACTTCTTTGGGGATTATCTCAACGCCCTCGATATATTGGCCTTCCGGAATGTTCTGGGGCAAAACAGTCTCAACGTTCATCAGTCTCGTAACCTGTCTCACTAAGTCAAGAACTACCTGAGACGGAAAACAGGAGATTAGAGTCACGTTGCCTGCTGGTAAATCTACGTCAATGTTCACAGTGTATCTTTTGCCTGGAACGAGATTACGGGCATTGACATATGCGATTATAGAATTATAGTCAAGGCGCATTATCTCTTCTTCTGGGCCTTTCACTTCTATATCGACTTCGGAGAGCCTGCCCCTCAAAATTGCCTGGGGGTCCAAATATCTATACTCAATCGGTGCTGAGAATTTGCGATTGATGTATGCACTCTCGTCCATTCCTGTAACGTAGACCCACATCAGGACGGCAGAAGTTACGGCGATAATCCACAGGACTAAGGGCGATGAAAGGATTTCGTCAAGGTCAAACGCTTTTTTTGTTGTCTTTGTCATTCTGTGTTTCCTCCGCTGTTACAGGATTTTCGGGCTTTGTTGTCCAGAATAAATCAGCAAGTTCCTTTAATCTGCTCTCCCAGTTCTTGACCTGCTGGTTGCCTATAAAGTAATGCCTCAATAATCTTTCTACCTGAAATTCCTTGAGGTTCTTCGAGATTTTGCCCTTCACTGCCAGAGAGACTTCGCCGCGTTCTTCAGATACGACGAAGACCCATGCGTCAGACACTTCTGCGATTCCAAGTGCTGCCCTGTGACGGGTTCCAAATTCGCGTGAAATTCCGGGTGCGTCAGATAAAGGCAGGATACACGCTCCGGCGATTAATTTATTTTTGTCAAGGATGACTGCGCCGTCATGTAACGGATTATTTTTCCAGAATATAGAGATTATAAGCTCCTGAGTTATTCCGGCATTCAAGGGTACTGCGGAATTTATATACTCGCCAAGTCCTACGTCATTTTGGAAGACTAATAACGCACCGATTTTGTGAGCCTTGAGATAGCTCAAAGCTCCTGCTATATTCCTGACTCTGGCTTCTGCTTCATCTGCTGACATTTTACGCTTCAGAACGTACAGATTTCCGCGCCCTAACTCCTCAAGCATCTTTCGCAATTCAGGCTGGAACACTATAGGCACTGCAAAGCTCAAGGCAAACAAGGCATGACCAAGAAACCATGATAATAGCCTAAATCTCAGAAACGAAGCAATAACCGAGAATATCACCAGAATAATTACGCCCTTCACCAACTGGACAGCACGAGTCCCTACAAGTAAAACAAGAATCCGGTACAGGATAAACGAGACTATTGCAATATCAACAATGCTTCTTATGTTTGACCACATGCTGTTCATATTTGCTAAACGACTATCCTCACTTTGCCTTTATAGACAAGTCCGCGTGTACCGTCAATCGAGACAACATCATCGTCCATCAAAGTCGAGAATGCATCAGCTACTCCGACAATGCAGGGCAGGTTATAGTCCATTGCAAGGGCATTCCCTTCGGCAAATAATAAGCCGCTCTCAAACAGGACTGCGCCGACCTTCTCAAGTACGGGTCTATATTCCTCACTGAGCTGCCTGACAACTAAGATACAGCCTGGTGTAGCCTTCTCTAGTGCTTCCTGGGGGGTTCTGGCAATACAGACTTTTCCCGTGGCATTCTTATGTGAAAGGGGTGTACCTGAGAGCAAAATCGTCCCTGTAGTCAGGACTTCAACGACATTAGTGCTTCCCGGCCTTCCGACTGGGACACCGGCAGTAATCACGGCAAGCTCGCCTTCTGGCAACAGGCCCTTACTGACGCATGTAGTGATTGCCTCTTTTGCTGCGACGTTAATATCGCTCATTTCGGATAATCTCACAGGGTGAACTCCCCACCAGAGAGCGAGTTCTCTCCATGTTTGCTGGCTGGGTGTAACTCCCAAAATCGGGCACTCAGGTCTGTGCTTGCTGATCATCTTAGCTGTGAGACCTGAACGCGTTAATGAGATTATTGCGGGGGCTTTGACCTGTTTTGCGATTAAGACTGCTGCACCTGATACTGCGTCTGGCACTGGGATGCCTTGAAGTTCTGCGGGGTTCTTGCGCTCGCTGTTCTTGTGATTGCCCCAGAGATTCAAGTCCTGCTCGGCCCTGTCGAGTATCTTCCTCATTGTAGAGACTGCCTGAACCGGATAATTGCCCGAAGCCGTCTCGCCTGAAAGCATTACTGCGTCAGTCCCGTCAAGCACTGCATTAGCGACATCACTAGCTTCTGCCCTTGTTGGTCTGGGATTGCGTATCATAGAGTCAAGCATTTGGGTAGCGACAATAACAACTTTACCCTTGACCCTGCACATCTCGATTATTTTTTTCTGGACTAAGGGCACTTCTTCGGTTGGTATTTCAACGCCTAAATCGCCTCTTGCAACCATTACGCCGTCAACGACTTCGATAATTTCCTCTATGTTATCGACTGCCTGACTCGTTTCTATCTTGGCAAGGATTTTCATGTTACCGCCGTAAGAATTTACCAGCTTGCGGACTTCCCTAATGTCGCTGGCCCTCTTGACAAACGAGACTGCAAGATATTCCATGCCGTGCTGAATTCCCCACGCTATATCCTGTTTATCCTTATCAGAAAGTGCAGGCATAGTTATATCAGCTCCGGGGAGATTTATGCCTTTGGTATTTCTCAGGGGACCGCCAACTATGATTTTGCAGGTAACATCATCGCCGTCAATCTTTTCGACTTCGAGGTTCAGGGTTCCGTCATCGATATAAATGCTTTGACCGGGTTTTACTTCTTGAGCGAGCAATCTGTAATTTACCCAGACTTTTTCGGGAGTACCTTCAAATGACTGTTCACATGATGAGAGAATTATCTTTGCTCCCTGAACGAGATTTATTTCGCCGTTTTCCATTAAGCCCGTACGGATTTCAGGGCCTTTAGTGTCGAGTAATGCGGCAATGGGTTTCTTTACGGAGCGTTCTACCCTGC
>JAFSQO010000098.1 GCA_017446645.1 Synergistaceae bacterium
ACCCTCTTCGTTCTGGTAGGCCTGTGCCGTATCTATCAGACGATAGCCCACACTCAAAGCATCACTCACGCAACGTTCTAAACAGCATGACTAACACGCAATTTCTTGAAGTCGCCATTGACAGCCCGTTAAACGTGATTGACATCATGAAGACTGCAAACAATGCTGACCTGAGATAAATTATGTCACTAGTCATGAATAACGCGCGAATCTTGGGCATAAACAACACTGCAAGGCATATAAACGTGATATATGCTGCTCCCAGTAAAATCTCGCTTAACATTGAAGGCGTAATTATGCTCTCGTCCCTGGGTATGGGCTTCTCGTTCATGTACTGAAGTCTGGGCGGTTCTGTTCCGAAGGCAATTGCTGCAAGGGTGTCCATAGCGAGGTTTATGAGCAATAACTGAATTACTGTCAGGATAATATTCTCACCGAACATTGGGCCTAAGAAGCATGTGAATACTGCAGCAACGTTGACAGTAAGCTGGAACACAAGGAACTTGCGAATGCTCTTGAACATTGTACGGCCGTAGAGAATTGCCTTAGCGATTGACTTGAAGTTGTCATCAAGGATCGTGATGTCTCCTGCCTCTTTAGCTACTTCGGTGCCTGAACCCATTGCAAAACCTACATCAGCCTTCTTTAATGCCGGAGAGTCATTCACTCCGTCCCCGGTCATGCCTACGACTAAATTTAATTCCTGAGCGATTTTGACGAGACGGCTCTTGTCACTGGGCAAGGCTCTTGAGATAACGCGCAGATTTGGCAATAAGGCTTTGAGTTCTGAATCAGACTTTGCGGCCATCTCCTGCGAGGTCATTGCGATCTCTTCAGGCTTCGTGATTAATCCTGCTTCACGGGCTATAGCTACTGCGGTCTCTTTCCTGTCACCTGTTACCATTACGACCTGAATACCGGCTTTACGGACGCGATTTATGGCTTCTATAGCTTCTTTGCGGACGTTGTCGCGGATACTTAAGACGCAAACGAGTTCCATCTCTGACTCTGGGTCACTTCTCTTGGCAACTGCGAGTAATCTCATAGCGCGCTCGGCCTGGGCATTGATGTACTTGTCAAGTATAGCCGGATTAACGTTCTTGCACTGAGCGATAATCTTTTCAGGTGCTCCTTTATAGTAAATGCTGCCGTCAGTGAACTCAACGCTTGACATCTTGTTATCGGAGTTAAATGCAGTGAATTCCTTGACGTTATTCTTTTTCTCCTCGATTTTTGCGAGAACTGCCCTGTCCGTCATGAAGAACGCCATTAACGCCCTGTCAGTGCTGTTTCCGCCTATAACTGTATCATCGCCGACTGAAGCACTATTATTTACTCCTGCACCTATCGTAATATCTGCGAGAAGTCCTGAATCCAGTTCAGTTAATGACTTGAAGACCTTGCCTTCAGCATTTGCGATTTCTGCGATACTCAATCTGCCTTCAGTTATAGTGCCTGTCTTGTCGCTGAATAATATATTAAGGCTGCCTGCTGTCTCAAGGCCATTCAACTTGCGCACTAAAACATTATCGCCGGCCATCTGCATAGACTGGAATGACATCAACATTGAAGTCAACATTGGGAGACCTTCTGGAACTGCACAGACTACGATTGTAACTGCAACGGTGATTGCGTCAACGAGTAATCTAACCCAGCCATAAAGATCTGCCGGGGCATTTCCAGTTACCAGTGTACGGAACAGAATTCCTAAAATAATAGCAATTGCACCGGTGTAGCCAAATACTGAGATTTGGTGGGCAAGTTTACCGAGTTTGACCTGTAACGGGGTTTTGCGGGTTTCCTCCTGGACTTCGAGGGCCAACTCGCCGAATAAAGTTTTGTCGCCTACCACTAAAATCTTCATGTAGGCTTCACCTGAACAGACTACAGTGCCGCGATAGGCATAATACTTGTTGAGCAGGTCCTTGACATCATAATGCGCGTTCTGGGAGTTCGGGATTTTGTCGGCCTCTTCTGTCTCACCGTTAAGTGCTGACTGGTCGACCTTTACTGAACCTGAGATTATCTCACCGTCTGCGGGTATCTTGTCGCCTGCCTGAAGAAAGACTATATCATCAGTAACTACTTCGCTGACGTGGACCTCGTGAATGCTGCCGTTGCGTATGACTTTGGCCATCTCTCCGGCTTCCTGAGCTGCTTTCAGGGCTGAAGCCTTGTTTTCCTGCTGGTACTCAGTAATTGACGAGACACCTGAGGCAATCAGGACAGCTATGAGAATTCCGACGGGTTCAAACCATTCGGCGCGTCCCATAAAGAATAAAACTAACTGGATTACTAAGGCGCATAAAAGAATAATAATCATAGGGTCTGACAGGCTGCCCAGGAATTTCTTGAATAACGGGTCCCTGGGGAGTTCTGTCAGGGTGTTTGAGCCGTATTGTTCGCGGCTTGACTTGACTTCTAAATCAGTAAGTCCCTTGATGTCGCTCATGTATTTTTTCTCCTCCTGTTTTAATTAATTATTTAACGTGAAAAGGATTTGAGAATGATTATACACTGCTATAGCTGAAAAAATAAATATTGCCTGAATTTATTATAATATGAGGTCTGCTATCCAGTTCAACCAACTCCGAA
Organism: Synergistaceae bacterium; assembly: GCA_017446645.1. GTDB lineage: Bacteria > Synergistota > Synergistia > Synergistales > Aminobacteriaceae > JAFUXM01. Next base: position 2,596 of record JAFSQO010000098.1, read on the forward strand.
TTGTTCCGGCTCTTCTTTTGAAAGTCTCTTCGCTATCGACAGCGTGAAGTCCTGAATGCTTCATGATTTCAGTGATGCTTGTCGTCTTCGGCAATTGTCCTGTCTTGAAGTAAAGCATCAAGGTCTCGTGAAAAATCTTATGTGAAAGTATGCACTCACAAAAAGCAAGTTGCCTGTTCTTGTAATTCATGCTCAGAATTCTTTTGCCATTATCGCTGAGTGAATAAAGAGATTTGCCGTTTTTGTCTATCAGACCAAGATAGCGTCCGGCGTTGGCATAATAGTCAGCCTGTCTTGAATCAAAAGCATATTGTTCCGTAATTTCCTGTTTAGATTTATATAATTCATGCTCATCGAGAAGTTCACAGAGATTAATTACCCGACTAAATTTGTCGGCCTGGGGAAAAGATATTTCAGGTTCGTCCACGATTTTGACACGTTCTAATATTCTCAAAATATCCTGTTTTGTTATGTGTATATCACTTACTGAGTAATTCTTTTGCCTGATTAATTCTATCGAGCTGTAGTTATTCACGTCAGTAAAAATATATTCATAAAGACTAAATATATTATTTGAGTAGACGAAAAATACAGGTCTTACAGGTTTGGTGATCCGTGCCTGCCACACCCTGAATGGGTAATAAATTTGCCGAGTAATAAAATCTTCGGAGAGTTCACGTTTTGCCTCGAGTATTGCTAAAAACGAGTTGCCTTCATATGCCCCGTCAATTTCCATTTGGGCATTAGATACACTTACGTTTAACTTACGAGATAATTTATCATGCCTATCATCTATAGTGAAAGCAAAATCCCCTGTACCCATTCGCCCTGACACTGTAGGGATAATGCAGTCATCTTCGAGAAAGTCCGAAATAATTCCGGCAGCAAAGGCACAATTCAAGGCAATTGCTTCACTTGAGATATTATTATAGTCAAGGCTCTGAATGTTGTCAGGAGCAGCGAGTTTTATGATCTCCGGATTATTCTGTTCGAGTTCATGATAAGCGTCAAAATGCGAAATAATGTAATCTCCGCGGGTTACAGGCAAAATCGACAAATCATTATGCGAGAAGACATAAGGCAGGTTAATTCTGTGATCAAACTTTGTCATTAGGCGAGGCTCTCTATACGATCTTATCTG
>JAFSQO010000099.1 GCA_017446645.1 Synergistaceae bacterium
CGACACAACTCAAACGCCCTAGAATCTCGACCGCTCCGTCAGCGAAATTCTCTCCTGCTGAACAGGCGTAAACGAACGGAAGTTCGATCACTAAATCCGCTCCAGCTTTAATTGTAAACCAAGATCGTGAAAACTTGTTTACAATAGACGGCGAACCTCTTTGCGTAAAATTTGACGATAGAATCACAACAAGACCTTCAGAATCTGGAAGGGCTTTCGCGAATCGAATCAGAAATTCGTGGCCTTTGTGTAACGGGTTAAATTCGGCGATTATTCCTGTGAACATTTTGGTAAGAACCTCCCGTTTTTTGGGGGTAATGATACGACAGTATTATGATGATTTGCAGGTGCATACAATATTTTTGAATATAAAAAATTGCACAAAAAGACAAGGGACTGTGCTATAATATTTCCGACAAACAAAAACTTTCAACACATGGCCGGAAGTATACAGCTTCCTTGAGCCCTTGTCCTATTATTGCTCATTATACCATAAGACGTTTTTGGGTGGTCATGTGTTGTGTTTACTGTACGTCAAAATTTTTAAAGGAGGCATTATCACATGTCTAGTCGAAAGTTTTGCGCGATGTTACTGCTGGGAATGATGTTGTTTTCAGCAATGGTTTGTGCCGGAGGCTGTGGAGGCGGAGGCGGAAGTTCTGATCCCCAGCCAACACCAACAACCCCTACACCACCTGACCCAACTCCAACACCTACCCCGACACCAGAACCAGAACCAGAACAAGAGCAGGATCCAACCCCTACTCCGATTCCTGTTCCGACAGTTTCAGTTGATGTTGCACTATCTGAAGTTGAGTATGCAGTTAGCAATATCGCCGTAACATATGCTGACGGCGATAATCCCCGTTACGTCACGAGAAACATGGTACTGCCGACAAGTACAGAAGGTGCTGAAGGTATAAACATCTTCTGGACGAGCAGCAATCCTTCAGTAATCTCTTCATATGGTACAGTGAACCGTCAGACAGGAGATACTGAAGTTACGCTGACAGTAACGGCGACAAATGAGTCGGCTACCGCAAGCAGGAATTTCAATGTGACTGTCATACGCCAGAGAAGCAGGACTGTTGAACAGGCGAAAACTGAGATTCTGCTCAACGGAATAACTGAAATCCGTACCATGAACGTCAGTAACGACGAGTTCCGAGTCATGTACAGCACAAGCAGGGACAGAATCACTGACATTGACGGCCAATACACCGACATCAACATTGGTAACGCTGACGATGCGCTTGACGCTGTTTGGAGTCTTCACGGTATACTCGGAATCAATGATCCGTATGAAGAACTTGAACCCAGCGTGATAACTTCTGACCCTTATGGTGCTGAATATACGTTCTCGCAGGTTTACAACGGTGTAAGAGTATTCGGAAGGAATATGACCTTATCGGCAAACGATGCAGGTGAGGGAGACTTCATAGCTTCCAACATATTGCCGACTTCAAAGCTCGCATCGTCAAACCTGAATTTCGCTTACACTAAGGAACAGGCCGAAAATGCCGCGAAAACGCATTACACAGGAAACGTTGATGTTCAGGGAGGCATGACGGAGCAGGTCATTTTCTCGCTGTATGACTACGTGAATAACCCTGTGCCTGCTTATTATGTCAACGTCTACGGTAATGATGACAACGGTGCTGAACTTGACGAGAATGTCTATGTGAGTGCAATCGACGGAAGCGTGATTTTCACCTCAACGAACCTCCACAATGCTGACGTATTAGAAACCAGAACAGCAGATGATGAACTCTCTAACATTACTGACGTTCAGCGGACGTTCCCTGTAGTGCGTGAAGTCTGGATCAATGGCACATGGTACGTCATGAGAGATCCTGAGACTAGGGTCGTGCTATATAACAAGTACGCAGGAATAAACGGCATACTTATTGGAAACCGCGTGAGTTTCGGTCAGCATGATGAACAGCAGGTCTCAGCATATGCAAACATGATTGATGTCATGAAGTGGTGGAGGGCCAGCTTTGACCGCAACTCTCTGGATGACAGTGGCATGACTGTAAAAGTGGTTACGCACAAGCCGGGCGGTACTGACAATGCGTACTGGGACGGAAGCATAATAGCAATATACGACGCATTCAGTGATCAGCGTTCATGTGCCGCTGCTGTTGATGTTATGGCTCACGAAAGCACGCATGGTGTGATTTCGTATCGCATAGGGCGAGACTTCGCTAATAATTATTCGTGCAATATTAACAGGACAACAGGCGAAGGCCCGGCAGCAGGAGCGATAAATGAGGGGTATGCTGACATATTCGGATGTCTTATGACAGGCCAGTGGAAGCACAGTCTTAATGTTCATGCTGATGGGGCATATGAGAGAAATATTGCAAATCCAGCAGATGCTGCCTCGATTCAGAACAGCAAAGGCTTCGGGAATGCACCTCGAACTTTGTCTGAATGTTATACAGGGGCAGGAGATCACGGCGGTGTCCATATCAATAGTTCTCTCGTGTCATACCCTGCATACCTGATGTACGATCGCTACGGCTTCTCAATGTCAGACCTTGCGAGCCTGTGGTACAAGTCCATGCGCATGGGCTACAATGCGGAGTCAGGCTTAAAAGATGTGAGAATCTGCGTACTCAGAGCTGCAAGAAAGCTCGGAATGTCCGCAGAACAGAAGGATAGGATTCGCATGGCATTCGATGATGTTGGTATCGGAGAAGTTACTGGCAACATTCATGGCCTTGTGACAGACAGGGAAACCATTCAACCTATTCAGGGCGCAACCGTCATACTCTCGAAAGATAACGGTACAGGAGCAAATACCGCTTTTGAGACTGGGACCAATGGAGTGTATAGTCTCGATGTCGAATACGGTACATACACCGTGAGCGTAAGTAAAAATGACTACATTGAGCTGAAGGCTTCACGGGAAATAGAAGAGGGCGACGAAATTGAGATGAATGTTGCGCTGGTGAAGCAAGGCAAAGGGAACATTTCCGGCACTGTACGCGATGCTGTAACAGGAGATTATCTCAGCGGTGTTACTGTCAGACTTCGTGAGGGGTGGAGCATTGCGGATCAGAACGCGGCTACATATACTCAGCAGACAAACTCGAACGGCTACTATTCAATGACTAGTGTCGATGCAGGATACTACACCATTGAGGCTTCACTGCCTGAGTACGCTGTAACAACCACAGAAACTACAATCACCCCGAACGTGAACAGAGTTGATGATCTTCTGCTTTCCCCGATAACATCAAGAGATGTCTACAGGGTAACGCTTCAGTGGACAGAGAATCCACGTGACCTCGACTCGCACCTCATAGGGCCTATGCCGAACAGCAGCAGCAGCTTCCATGTGTATTACAGCAACAAACAGGCATACTATAACGGCGGGTACGTGGCACAGCTCGACCATGATGACACACAGGGAAATGGCTTCGAGACGATCACGTTCCAGATGCGATATGGCGACACGTTCAAGTACTATGTTCACTGGTACGCAGGAACAGGAACCTGGGCAGGCTCAAACGCTGTCGTTAATCTCTACAAGGGTACACGCTTAATAGCTACGTTCTCTGTTCCCAATGTGAATCAGAATGGCGATACAGCGGGAAGATACTGGCATGTCTTCAACTTGACGAACGGACTTGACCCTGTTGTACAGCGGTCAAGTTCAATAACAACAACAGCACCGACTCTAGGGAACTAAACCCCCCGTCAAAAAACGGTCTCTTAAATGAGGCCGTTATTTTTTATCTTCAAATTCAGTCTTTGTGATAATATATTAGCAACATGTCAGCTTTGTATTTAATCCAGAGCGGAGGCCTTAAACAAAAATGCAGGAAGTCAAAAAAGTTACTACTGAAGCCGGAACTAACGAATGGCAGCTCGTTGTCTTTGTTCTAGGCGATCAGTCTTTCGCAATCAACGTTGACAAGACGAGAGAGATATTGCGCTGGCCGGGCGTTCGTTCGATTCCCGATGCTCCAGTTGCCCTAATCGGCATAACGTCAGTACGCGGCGAAGTTCTGCCGATGGTTGACTTGAGAATATTTCTGGGAATACCGCCTGTTACACCTATGGAGCAGAGCAAAGTTATCATAGCTGAGTTCAACGAAGTCAAGCTCGGTTTCGTTGTTGACGCGGTTGAGAGAATTTACAGGATAAAGTCCGAAGACCTTGACGCAAGCATGACAGGAAAATATCTGGGAGACTGGATTCTCTATGTCATAAAGAGAGATTCGCGCAACGTTCTGCTGCTTGACTATGAGGCAATCGTCCAGACAATAAGCCCTCAGCTCGTCATTCAGCACTCAGGAGACCCGGGCAAGGCCGTTGCCATGATGGAAGGCGTAGGACACCCAGGCGACTATCACATAATCGTAGCCGAAGACTCGCCGCTGATTCGCAAGCAGGTTGAAGACGCGTTGATGGCAAGCGGCTTCACTGACCTTCACATCTGCCCTGACGGTAAAGTTGCTTACGACGCTATTGTCGGAGCGAATGAACGCTGCGACTTGCTGATCACTGACGTTGAAATGCCGAGGCTTGACGGATTGACATTGACAAGACGCATAAAAGAAAATCCTGAGACCAAGCATATTCCGATAATAGTATTCTCGTCAATCATGGCCAACGACATAAAGAACAAAGCAGCCAGCGTCGGAGCGAATTATCAGGTAACGAAGCCGGAAATAACAATGCTCGTTGAATGCGTCGTGAAAGTAATCAGGGAAAGACAGGAACGAGAGACAGCGGAGGCAGCAAGCTGATATTACCATTCTGGAACAGCGAACTTCAAGTAGAAGTGTCATCATGGTTCCCTATTGGGAAAGATTATCAGCCGGTATCAGTGAACAGGTTTCATGACAACGACCTCAGGAACATCGCAAGGTCGTGTATGGACTTGGACAGCGAATTTTTCTTTATGGCCTCGCCTTTAACCGGCTGCGTCGGAAGTCTTCCACGCGAAAATTTCTTCAGGAATCAGCCC
>JAFSQO010000100.1 GCA_017446645.1 Synergistaceae bacterium
TGAACACTATACTAGCAGTTGACCAGGTTTACCCCCCGAATGTCCTTGCAGCAAATGCCTCGTCAGCATCCCTCGCAATTTCCGGAATACCCTGGGGCGGGCCAATCGGTGCAGTAAGAATTGGACTTGTAGGCGGGAATTTAATCGTCAACCCTACTGACAAGCAAATGAATAACTCACTGCTAAATCTCATCGTTGCAGGTCATGATGACGGAATTACTATGGTAGAGTCAGGCTCGTATGAAGTCTCTGAGGAGCTGCTGGTTGACGCGTTGCAGCTGGCTCACTCTGAGATAAAGAAGATAATAGCCGTAATCCGCCAGATGAAAGAGGAAATCGGTAAGCCATTACTCGAAGTCCCGGCACCTGAAAAGTTCCCCGAAATTGACGAATGGATCCGCGAAAATTGTGACTCAGAAATCGACAAGGCAGTCAGGATAGTCGAGAAAAAGCCCAGAGAGACAAGTTTTAAGGCAATCAAGACGACAGCTCAGGAACATTTTGCAGAACTAGTAAAAGAAGACCCCGGCAAAGCAGAATATATTTCGGCTTATATTGACGAACGAGTGAAAAATATAATGCGTGGAATAATCATTAACGAGAAAATCAGAGTCGACGGCCGCAAAATGGACCAAATCAGACCCATTACGTGCGAAACGGGAATTCTGCCCAGAGTTCACGGCTCTGCATTATTCACCAGAGGCGAGACCCAATCACTTGCTACGGCGACACTCGGCATGATTGGTGAAGATGACCAGCTTCAGGACGGCATAAAGCTCAACGAACCTGCAAAGAGATTTATTCTTCACTATAACTTCCCCCCGTATTCAGTAGGCGAGATTAAACCCATGAGAGGCCCCGGAAGACGTGAGATTGGGCACGGTGCACTGGCAGAACGCGCTTTGTTACCGGTAATCCCTCCTGAAGAAGATTTCCCGTACGTAATTCGAGTCGTCTCTGATATTTTAGAGTCAAACGGCTCAAGCTCACAGGCCAGTATTTGCGGCGGCAGTCTCTCGATGATGCACGCAGGTGTCCCAATAAGGTGTCATGTTGCAGGTATTGCAATGGGATTAATCAAAGAAGGCGACAAGGTTCAGATTCTCACAGATATTCAGGGGCTTGAAGACCACTACGGCGACATGGATTTCAAAGTTGCAGGAACACGGGCAGGAGTTACGGCCCTTCAAATGGACAATAAAGCAGGCGGCATTACCCGTGAAATTCTTGAGCAGGCTTTATCTCAGGCACGCAGGGCAAGATTTGAGATACTCGAAAAGATGGAGGCAGCTATCCCAATTCCTAATAAACTCTCACCGGACGCACCCAGAATAATTTCGTTTGAGATTGACCCGGAGAAGATCCGCGAAGTTATTGGCACAGGCGGCAAAGTCGTTCGCAGCATTACTCAGAGAACCGGCGTAAAAATGAACATCGAGGACAACGGAATAATCTCTATTTCAGGACCTACTCAGGCTCAGGTCGAAGATGCACGCTCCATAGTCTTGTCACTAATTCGCGATTTATCTGTCGGCGAAGTCTATTACGGAACTGTAACGAGATTATTGAGCTTCGGAGCATTTGTCGAGTGCTTGCCCGGCAAAGAAGGCTTGCTCCATGTCAGCGAAATCAGCACCAGCAGAGTTCCCAGAGTCGAAGATGTTTTAAAACCCGGTGACAGAGTCCTCGTAATGGTCAAAGATATTGACGAACAGGGCAGGGCAAATTTGACTCGGCGCAGGGTTTTGGCCAGTGAAGACAAAATCAGGGCTGCAGGTCTAATGCACGTCCTCCCGGATGAAAGGGAACGCGAAAATCTAATCTCAAGCCTTTCATCAAGAGAGAGGGGCTACAGCAACTTCTCAATGAGGGATAGACTTGGCTCAAGTTCCGGCTACATAGAGAGGAGTTTCTCGTCACGTTCAGGGCGAAGCAGTGATTTCGAGTTCGGAGGCCGCGGCGGTTATTCTGACAGACGCAGCGACAGACGAAATGACAGACGAAGGGATTACAGGTAAACCACAATGAGCGAAGAAATTACCGTAAAGATTTTCAGGAAGGCCCAAACTATTAAAATTCCTGAATATGCTACGTCAGGTTCTGCTGGAGTAGATATTTGCTCAACACGCTACTGCATCATCAAACCAGGTGAAATGGCTTTAATTCCGACTGGTATCTTTCTGGAAATTCCTGAAGGCTACGAGGCTCAAATAAGGCCAAGAAGCGGGCTTGCCTTAAATAACAGAATCATAATCCCTAATAGCCCCGGCACTATTGACTCAGATTACAGGGGCGAGGTCAAAGTCCTGCTGCTCAATATGGGAGAAGACCCTTTTACTCTCTCATTCGGTGACAGGATTGCCCAGATGGTCTTTGCGCCGGTCGCCAGGGCCAAGTTCGAGGACGTTAAGAAACTTGAGGAAATCGAAAAAACTCAACGAGGCTCAGGAGGCTTCGGGAGTACTGGGATTAATTAGTTAATTAGTGAATAATATAGTGGGTAGTGGGTAGAAAAAGCTCTATTCACTATCCACTGTGAAGCTATATATTAGCTATCGTTCACGGCCCATAAATTGAACTGTGAAGACAAAGCCTACAAGCATTAAGCCGATTAAATCACTGACTATTCCGGGAACAAGCATACTTAATCCGCCGGCACATATTATTATCCTGAATAAAATATTCATTGGCCTGTATAAATAGCCGTTAAGTGCAGCAGCTACCCCGAAAATTCCCAGTAAGGCAGTCGCGCAGATTAATATAATTTCCAGAATGATTAATATATTCGTCAATAATGGACCTGCTCCGGCAATGTTGATAATTGGGCTGACGTTCTCGAATAACATAGCAGGCGTAAACGCAAAGATATACGGCACTATAAACGCAGCTATGGCAAGTCTCGTCGCATTAAATGCAGTCTTCATCGGGGGAGCTTTCGCTATAGCCGAACCAGCATACGCAGCCAGGGCAACAGGTGGCGTAATGTCCGCTACTATCCCAAAATAGAACACGAAGAAGTGCGCGCAGATTTTCTCGATTCCTATTGCAGGAGCCATCAAGATAGGTGCACAGGTCGCAGCCATTATACAGTAATTTGCAGTCGTAGGGACTCCCATGCCAAGAACTATGCAGCAAATCATGGTTAATATTAACGCTATAAAGGCATGACCTCCTGAAACGTTCACGACCATAGTGATTAACTCGCTGGCAAGTCCCGTTGAGGTTATGCACCCTGCAACAAGTCCAGCCATTGCACAGGCTACTGCAACCGTGATAGTTCCCCGTCCGCCGGCTTCGAGGGCATCAATAATTTTCTTGGGGGTAATTCTCTCGTCGCTGTTGAAAAGTCCTACAAATATTGCTATCCCTATTGCTATAGCCGCTGAAAACTGCATGGTGTAAATATTCATAGAGACCATTATGACGAGGACTATCAAGGGCAAAAGCAGGTAAATTTTCGGCAATAACTTTATTAATCTGGGTAATTCTTTTTTAGGGATGCCCTTAAGTCCCAGCTTCTTGGCCTCTAAGTGCACTGCTATATAAATTCCAGCGAAGTACAGGACAGCAGGCAGGATAGCTTTTAACGCGACTTGAGAGTAGGGAATTCCCATATATTCGGCCATCAAAAAGGCTGCTGCTCCCATAATCGGCGGCATTATCTGACCACCTGTTGAGGCTGCGGCTTCGACTGCTCCGGCAAATTCAGGTTTGTAACCGGTACGCTTCATCATTGGGATAGTTACGCTTCCAGTTGTTACGGTATTGCCGACTGAGGAACCTGAGACCATGCCGCATAAAGCTGACGAGATTACGGCCACTTTTGCAGGACCTCCGGCAGAAGCTCCGGCTATAGCGTTGGCCAAATTAATGAAGAAATTGGATATTCCTGTGCGCTCAAGGAATGCCCCGAAAATTATAAACACTACGATATATTTTGCACAGACTTCAATAGGGGTGCTTCTGAGTCCGTCACCTGTCGAGTAAAATAAATCATAAATCACTTTCCCAAATCTCACTGTCGAGAACGCATAGACCATCAAAGCTCCGACAACGCACAGTATAGGAATACCGACGCAGCGTCTACATAGTTCCATAGTTGAGAGAATCGCGATTACTGCCATCGTTATCATAAGGTGATAATTAGGATTTCTGGGACTGGTAACACGCAATGCAAGTTTGATTATGCTCTCGGCGTTCCAGGCAAAATAAAAGAATGGAACTGCACCGGCAAGCATGATGATTATGTCATAAACCGGAATTGAATTCACACGCGGAGTCATGTCCAGTGTCACGGGAATAGAAATAGAATCCGGAAGTCCCGGCTTAATATCCCCTGAAGATTTCTTTATCGGGTAATGAAGATAGCCAATGACTATTATTAAACCCAAGAAGATATTCAATCTGACTTCGGGCATTGCTGTGCTGAATAAAGTAACGTAAATGCAATACAGCGAGAAAAACGCAGACAGCCATCTGACGACAAGGGCCGGAGTTCCTTCCCAAATCCTGATATTAGACTCGCGGTCATATTTCTTCATTACAGCGTCAACGTCTGCCTCGATTTGGGCAATATCTTGACTGGTTAAAGTTTCGTTATCGTTCTCACTCATGAATAAAAAACACCTCCTGAATAATAAAAAACGGCCAAGTCCCTGAAACTCAGCCGTCAATGTTTCATGAAAGATTGATTACTTGCCTGTTACTTTGATACCTTTTTCCGCGAAATATTTGATTGCGCCTTTATGATAGGGCACTGCTGTATACGAAGCTGCAAAATTGAGATTCAACTCTGCTCCCTTGGCATGGGCTGCCGTAATCTCCTCAAGATTCTCGAATGTTCCGTACAGGAAGTTATAGACATCTGCTTCGCTGACATCATCACGGGCTATGACAACAGCACCTACTGCAACTGTCGTAACGTCTTCGTCAGTGTTATAGACATCCTGTTTGATTACGTTCACGCTGTAGTAGGGCGACAATGCTGTTAATAATAAAACGTGTTCATCATCAAAGCCTACGAGATAAACTTTTCTAGTAGCAGCAAGCGAAGTTACCGCAGTAGTCGGGGCACCTGCAACGATGAATGCCGCGTCAATCTTGCCGTCAAGAAGGGCTTCGACGGAATCTCCGAATGACTGATAAGTAGGCTTAATGTCCTTTTCGATGTCAAGGTCGTAAACTTTGAGAACGTCAACAGCATTGAAGTAAACGCCTGCGCCTGCTGCACCGACTGAAACGTTCTTGCCCTTAAGGTCTGCTACTGTCTTGATAGTGGGGTCAAGGGTTACGATTTGAACCTGCTCCATGTAGAGATTTGCTACGGTCGAGAAATTAGTAACTTTGTCATCAAAGAGCCTCATTCCCTTATAAGCATACGATGCAACGTCTGACTGGGCAAAAGCTATCTGGGCATCACCGTCATCCATTGCCTCGATGTTAGCTTTCGAGCCTCCTGAAGTTACAGCTGTTACTGTGGTGCTTGTCTTCTCGCCGATTTTGCCTGCCAGGACTCCGCCTAATCCGTAATAAGTGCCTTGTGCTCCTCCTGTCATGAAGACCAGTTTAGACCCTCCGGGCATACCGTCAGCAAATGCCGAACACGTCAACGCTAATGCAAGGACTAATGCGAGTGAAAGTATTTTCTTCATTATAAGACTCTACCTCCTGAAAAAATTTTGGTTAAGTGAAAATATTTTATCACGCTGATTCATTTTTTGACTCTGATTCTGACTCTGACTCTGAGTCCCCAATAATGTGAATATCCATCTGCGGATAAGGAATATTAATCCCTTCACGCTTGAACACGGCCATAATATGATGTCTCATGTCGCTTGATACTTTCATGCCAGAGGACTTCTTTAACTCTATCCAGTAATATATCTCGAATTCAAGGGCATTATCACCGAAATTCTTAAATATCACGGAAGGCGCGGGGTTCTTCAGGACGCTTGAATGACCGTTTACTATATCAAGCAGTATCTTCTCAACTTCACGGCTGTCAGCATCGTATGACACTCCAACCTTTAGAATCTCACGCTTCTTAATATCAGATTTCGTCCAGTTTGTTACACTGTTCTCAAGGAAGTATCTATTTGGCAGGACAACGTCAAGTCCGTCCCAGGTCTTGATAGTCGTTGAACGCGAGCCAATGTCCTCGACTGTGCCCTGAACTCCGGAGACTTCGACAATGTCATGAACTTTGAAGGGACGAGAGAATATCACGATAAAGCCGCTGATTAAGTTATTGAAGATGTTCTGCATTCCAAAGCCTAAGCCGACCGCAATTGCACCACCCATGAATGCAAACGCTGTTAATGGTATCTGCACTATGTTTAAGGCAATCAGGGCAAACGCTACCCATAATATATAAAACGTTATTCGCTGGACTGCATTAGCCGCTGTAACGCTGGCCTTGACACGACGCAACATTCTGCGCTTTATCCAGTTGCTGCCCCATGAACTCAGGAAGAAGCTCGAAAGGAAGACCAGTATTGCAACCGTCAACTTCCAGACCGTAACGGAATAGCCTTCACCCTGCCATAATTCCGTGTTGAGGAAGCCCATAATAGTCTCTTTGCTGAATGAGCTTACTTTTTCGGCGAGTCTTAACGCGCTGAGATTATCGTTTGCCTCGTTGTAAAGTCTCTGCTGCAAGAATATAGCACTCGGTATCGATGACTCATAGCGGTTAATAACGTCTGCTATGATTTTGCGTTGGTTATCGATTGCCTGCTGAACTCCCTGCTGAATTATTCCGGCTAATTCCTTTTCTGCGCTTAATTTTTCCTGTGTCGACTCTATCCGCCTTAGCAAATCGCTTTCTCTGGCTCTTGCTCCGTCGAGCTGCCTTTGAAGTTCCTGCATTCTTGTCTGGGAGTTGTTGCGCAGTGCCCATATCTCATCACCTGATGCCTTGTCGTGAAATAGCTTGTATCTGTCCTTCCAGACCTGCTGGGCTTCCTGATTCAACTCTATTTCATCTTCGAGAACTGCAACCATCTGCTCCCAGTAAGAAACACGAGCAGAACGAGCCATGTAAGTAGCTGATGAGTTCGTCAGGATATTAACGTCAGCCGAGCCAAGCATTGCCCTTGCCCTGATTAACGAGAGATTTGCAGAGTCAAGGGATTTTCTGGCGGTGTTCATCTCCTCGTTTAACTCGTTGAGCCTTGTCTGAAGTTTCTCAATGTTTGAGTCAAGCAATTCCTTCGGGAAAATTAATTTGTCCTGAATTCCTTCAAACTTGCGCCGTAATCTCTGAATTTCTGCAACGTTCTTGGCAAACGCTGCCCATTGCGAACGAACCTGAAGACGTGAAAGAGCTACACTGACCCTTGCTGATTCTAAGTCAAGAATATGGGTTTTAGGGAGTTCGAGACCTTCTCCGCCCTCCTGAGCTTCTTTTAATTTCTTCTGTAGATTTGCTGCCTCTGTCAAATCCAGCTTTAACTTGTTCAGCTTTGACTGGAGATAAAAGACCTGAACGTCAAGACCGCGTGAAACTTTCGTGATCTCACGCCTCAATGAGTCGCTCATGTTAATATCCGGCGAGACAATATTAGCAAGTGAAGCAGTATCGTCTTTTGCTGCCTCAATCTTGTCTGTCGGAACATGCAGCAACGAACTGTAAGCGGCATAACCTGCACTTAGTTCAGATAAAATCTGCTCGTGTAATTCTCTCTGCTCCGGAGTATATCCCCATGAGGCCATGTCGTCAGAAACGGTCTTTGTAAGGTCAGAAAGCTCACTGATTCTGGTATAGACATCGCGGGCAGTTAATTTCATTCCGGATAATTCAGTCTCGACTGATGTACGTAACTTTGAAATGTCCGCGCTTATCTCGTTTTGCATTTGTGTAACGTAATCATTTGCCAGATCCTGAGGCTCCGCACCGTATGCTATGCATGAAGTGAGGGCAAGAATCAATAGCGTTAATAAAAACTTTTTGCGCACCTGTAATTTTCCTCCTAAATCTCTTTTAACCTAAAATTGCAAGAATTCTCCCTCTTATTATGTAGGTGGGAGATGAATTGCGCCATGTATTATATTATGTTACACTCTCCTTATGTTGTAAATGAGTTTGTGGCACTCAGGAGGCAGTTATGTCTGGCGGAAAAACGAAAACCAAGTGTCCGTAACAGATGCGAAGTAACTTGCTCCACATATCTACCGTAGGGACTACGGGAAGTAACGCCTATGGAGAGGACGTAAGACGACTTCAGTCAACACGAATGGAGCGCAGCCTCGATGAATTAGGAAGCTTCCGCTTCTATAAGCGGTGGTAGTTCACAATGTTATATACTAATCTCACTTATATAATTCTAACAGGGAGGTAATCGTATAGTAAATAAATAAGTAACAATTATTCTCATTATTTGATTTATTTGATAAAAATTTAATGAAAGGAGGACGATGCGAAGAGCTGTATAATACTTCCGAAAGGAGGTGTATCGAA
>JAFSQO010000101.1 GCA_017446645.1 Synergistaceae bacterium
CTCAATCTTGACGACAACGGCATGTTAAGCGGCAACATCAGATTAATTCTTCGTGGAGCTTGGCCTGCTTTGCTGCTTGGCAATAACGCAAAACCTTCGGACGGAACTGTACGGGGCGCACTGCTTTCGCTTTTTCCCGGACTGACTAACTACAGGGACGTAAAGTACACGGTTTCAAAGGGAACGCCCATAATCACGTTCATTCTTGACAAGAAGCCCGGAATTTCAGGTTCAGGAGTCAGATGGCTCGCACGTCCTCCATTCTTTGAGCCTGCAGCAGTGAGGGCACTGGGCACGAAAGAAGTCCCGCTGGAGATGAAATTTCCCTTCATAGTTGACCAGGACATAACGATAAATTTCCCAAAGAACGCGAAAGAAGCCCTAGTTTCCACTAATACCCCCAGAAATCCGGATAAAATAAATTACTCGGACGAGAGCAGAAGCAAGAGAAGAAGTTTTGTGACTCAGGCAAGATTTGAGCTGAACCTGCAAACTGTAACGGAAAATAACATGATCCTCCTTCAGAAAGTCTTGGATCAGTGGCGGGCATTCAGTGCTAGAAATATTCCTGTGAGATAATATGCATCCAGAAGGTGATTAAATTAACATGAACGGTGAAAATATTGCAGTTGAGAACTTGAATGCTTCACTAAACAAAGCAATAAAATTATCAGGAGCAGAGGACTCATCATTCAGGTTCGAGAGGCCAAGGGATTCAGGACACGGTGACAGGGCATCAAGTGCGGCGTTGAAACTTGCCAGGGTCTTGAGGTCAAGTCCCCGCGATATAGCAAATAAGATCGCAGAGAATCTTGAATCAGAATACATTAACAAGAAAGAAGTTGCAGGCGCAGGCTTCGTGAATATATTCCTGTCCAATGAGTTTTATTCGCAGGTCATTGCAGATATATTGCGTCAGGGAAAAACTTACGGCTCAGTTAATCTCGGCAATAACAGGGATATTCAGGTCGAGTTCGTCAGCGCAAATCCTACCGGGCCACTACATATCGGACACGGCAGGGGCGCAGCAGTCGGTGATGTAGTAGCGAGAATACTTGCATTTACCGGCTGGAACGTTCAGCGCGAGTATTACGTGAATGACTCAGGCTTACAGATTCAGACTTTGGGAAAGTCAACGCAGGCACGATATTTTGAATTGCTGGGCCAAGAGTCAAATTTCCCTGAAAATGGCTATAAAGGCGCATATATTTATGATTTGGCACGCGAGATAATAGAGCTTAATGGCAAAAAATTTCTCGACATGCCTCGTGAAGAGAGCCTGGACTACTTCAAGAATTATGCAGCAGGTAAAATCATGGCCGGAATCAAAGCAGATTTAGAGAGATTCAGGGTCAGCTTCGACAAATTTTTCCCTGAAGGCTATTTACATGAGAACGGACTGGTCAAATCAGCAATGGAAGATTTGAAGTCACGGGGCTTTGCTTATGATTCAGAAGGCGCACTCTGGTTCAAGACAGAGGACACAATCGGCGATGACAAAGACAGGGTCTTAATACGCGCTAACGGTGTGCCGACTTACTTTGCATCTGATATTGCCTATCACAGGGATAAATTCATAACCCGAAACTTTGACAGAGTAATTGACGTTTGGGGAGCAGACCATCACGGTTATATTGCCAGAGTCAAGGCAGCAATTAAGGCAATGGGACGAGACCCCGAAAACTTTGAGGTCCTGTTGATTCAGCTCGTTAATTTGCTCAGGAACGGCAAGGCTGTGAACATGTCAACCAGGGCCGGAGAGTTTATCACCCTTCGTGATGTTCTTGACGAGACTGGAGTCGACGCAGCAAGATTCTTTTTCCTGACGAAGAGAAGCGACACTCCCCTTGACTTTGATCTTGATGTAGCACACAAACAGACCAGCGAGAATCCGGTGTATTATATTCAGTACGCTCATGCAAGAATTTCCGGAGTGTTACGTGAATTTGAGAAGAGGGGCGGTAAACTTGAAAGCCTTGACCCTGAAGCGATCCCGGCTGAAATTTTTGACGAGAAAAACGCAAAAGAGTTAGCCGATGCCTTAGCTTCGTTTCCTGAAGAAATCTCTCAGGCTTCAAATGAACGCGCACCCCAGGCAGTTACGGGTTATGTCTTGAATCTCGCAGGGATTTTTCACGCTTTCTATAACACGAATCGTATTCTTGACGAACCTGACGAAAAAATTTCTGTCGGCAGAATTAACATAATCAGAGCAGCAAAAATTGTTATCGCAACATGTCTTGACTTGCTCGGAGTGAGTGCGCCTGAAAGAATGTAGTATTTTATGCCTTCGATTAAGAGAGTATTTCTTATTGTGATTATAGTCGTACTTCTGGCTATCACCGTGAGCTATTACAGATTTGAGCTTGAACGTATAGCGCAGATTCGTGTGTCAATCAGCAAGAGTGAGGAAATACTCAAGCAGAAGCGTGAGACAGTTCAGGATTATCAAGAGAAAGTGAAGTTCTATAAGACCCGAGAGGGCATAGAGCATCTGGCGCGTGAGCAATATAATCTGGTAACGGCTGGCGAGCGTGTTATCTTGTTAAGGAGTCCGGATGTTATGCCGCAGTTCTAAGTGAAAAAATTTCCCCCGGCTCGTTGTGAGTCAGGGGAACTATATTTTATTGAGTCAGGCTTACTTTGAAGCGCGGGATTTCTTCGACATTAACGATAAAACAAACATTACTAAACCCAGTGTTAAAGCGACTTTTATCATGATTTTCTTCCTCCTATCATTTTCTAAACATAATGTCGGTCATGATATTTAAAAATTTAATCGCATTACAAAAACTACGTACAGGCGTGATATTATACCATCTTATGAAAAATGTGAAATAATCTAAATAATCTAACTACGGTTAAAATTGCAGTCTCATCTGATACCATTTTGCTCCGCCATGCTTTGATTGACTTACACCTTCACTGATAAAACCGAACTTAGCATAATAGTGCAGCAGACTTTCCTTGCATGTCAGCACAAGGCCAAGCCTTCCCTGTTCATGAGCGTCTTGTATCGCACGCTTCACTAATTCTCCTGCGCAGCCTCTGTTCCTATAAGCCGGTAGAGTGTTTAACCCGAAGAGCATTTGCCACTTGCCTGACTCATTGTGAAGTGAGGCATTTGCAAACATTTCGTCAGTCAAATCTGCCTCATCAGTAACGAAGCCGTCAAGGA
>JAFSQO010000102.1 GCA_017446645.1 Synergistaceae bacterium
ATTCGGGCTTAACTCGTAAATCATATTTCTTGACGATATTCAAAGCCTCTTCACTCGTTGACATGTCGGGAGCTGCGGGACCTGAAGCAATGCTGTCGAGTCTGTCGCCTAAAACGTCAGACAATACAACCATGAAGACGTGAGCAGGTGCACATAACTTCGCAAATCTTCCGCCTTTGACTCCGGATAAGTGCTTTCTTATCGTGTTAATCTCGACGATGTCAGCTCCGCAAGCCAATAACTGACTCGTAATGTCCTTCATGTCTGCGAGGGTAACACCTTCTGCAGGGAGTTCAAAGAGTGCTGAACCGCCCCCACTCACGAGAAATAATACAGTGTCGTCAGGTGTCAAGCCCTTAACGTGTTCGAGCAATGCGCGAGTCCCCTTCAAAGTGTTCTCGTCTAAGACGGGGTGACCTGCCTCGTAAATTTCGAGTCCATTAATATCTCCCATTGAGTGCTCGTATTTCGTAACGACTGCGCCTGTTATGTCTGAGCCTAAAATATCTGCTGCTGCCTTGGCCATTCTCCAAGCTGCTTTGCCGATTGACGCTACTATGATTCGGCCTTTGCTCCTGCGTTCCTGAAAGTCTTTACGGGATAACGCTTCTTTTACTGCTGCTTCGTGTAACACGGCTTTAATTGCGCGGTCAATGATTTCACGCATATCTTGTTTCAAGTTTGGCATTATGGTTTCTCCTCCAGTGAATAAATTTTCTATCTGACTAAACAGGGCTTCTTGCTGTCGAATTTCCAGTTAGGGATCAAGTACTGCATTGCCATAGCGTCATTCCTGTCATGGCTGGGCAATTTATTATACAGGGCGTTCGCTTCTTCGAGTCTCTGCATGTTTAGGGTAACTCCGAGTCCCGGTCTCTCAGGGACTTCAAGATAGCCGTCTTTAATCTCAGGAGCATCGTCAAGCAAATTCTGTCCGTCCTGCCATATCCAGTGAGTATCAAGAGCTGTCGGGTGTCCTGGAGCTGCTGCACCGACTTGGGCAAATGCTGCTAACGTAATATCAAAGTGATTGTTGGAGTGACTGCCCCACGTTAAGCCCCAATCATTGAGTAATTGGGCGATCCTGATTGAGCCTCCGAAGCCCCAGAAGTGAGGGTCTGCCAGAACTATGTCAACTGACTTTAACGCTGCCGAATGATAGAACTGTCTCCAGTCCGTGGCAATCATGTTAGTAGCTACAGGGAGTTTCACGGCGTTCTTGAACTCCGCCATAATCTCACGGCTCGAATAACCTGACTCTGGGCCGCAGGGGTCTTCGATGTAAGTTAAGACACTCTCTAAAGGCTTGCATAACTCTATAGCTTCAGCAAGACTCCATGCTCCGTTGGGGTCTATATTAATTCTGCCGTTGGGGAATGCCTTTTTCAGGGCGCAAACTGCCTTCATCTCCTCATGACCGGCCAAGACTCCGCCCTTGAGCTTGAAGTTGCGAAATCCGTATTTCTCGTGAAGACACTGAGCCTGCTCTACTATAGCTTCAGGGGTCAGCATCTCCTTGCGTCTCATTCTGTACCATGAGTCAGGACTCGATGACTCGTCAAGATAATCAAGTTCGCGGGCCTTCTCCTTGTCACTCACGTAAAACAAGTAGCCAAGAGTTTCGACTTTGTCACGCTGTTTGCCGTCGCCGAGTAAATCGCACATTTGCAAGCCTAAAGCCTGACCGAGTAAATCAAGTAATGCGCACTCGATAGCCCATTCAGCTTTGACTACGAATTTGAGTTTCGAGATGTCAAGAGTCTGAATCCCTTCGCCGTCATCTTCTTTTGCGCGTTTAGTGTGCTTGTGAATGCTGTCGAGGATACTGCGGTATTTGCCGACCTGCTGACCTACTACAAGGCTTGTACAGGCTCGTAATGCCTCGCAGGTGTAATCGCCTCCGTGAATTTCGCCGATTCCCTGATGTCCTGCGTTATCCTCAAGGACTACTATATTGCGCGTGAAGTATGGTGCGTGTGCTCCTGAAAGAGTCATTAACATTGAGTCATAACCTGCAACAGGAATGACTTTCATGCTCGTAACAACTGGTGTGCTTCCGTAAGAATTGCTCATAAAATTTTCACCTCTAATTAAATTTACATGTTTTTTAGTGCGTCTTGTGCGGGTATATATCCCTGTTCAGCAGACTTTTTTATCAACCTGAGAGCTTCGGATTTGTCTTGATTCACTCCGTCACCGCAAAGATAAAGAAAGCCAAGATTATATTGTGCGGGCGCATTTCCCTGCTCAACGGCTTTTCTGAACCATTTGGCAGCTTCGGTTTTGTCCTGATTCACTCCACAGCCGTTATAATACATAGCCCCAAGATTAGATTGAGCGTTTGCATCTCCAAGTTCTGCGGCCTTTCTGTACCATTTGACGGCCTCATAATGGTCTTGATTCACACCGTAACCGTTTTGGTACATAACTCCAAGATTGTTTTGCGCATATGAATACCCCTGCTCGGCGGCTTTCCTGTACCATTTTGCAGCCTCAGAATAGTCTTGATTTACACCCTCGCCTTTCTCATACATAAGCCCAAGATTGTATTGCGCGTCTGCAAGTCCCTGCTCGGCAGACTTCCTGAACCACTTGGCAGCCTCAGAATAGTTCTGTGATACTCCCTCGCCGAAACAATACATGACAGCTAAATTAAACTGGGCTTCAGGGTCATTGTTTTCAGCTTTCGTTACTACTTCTGCAGGAGTGTGAGTTTTAAGATATTTCTGCATTGAGTCATATGCAGCTTTAAACAACGAATCTGTAAGGGCATCAACACGTCCGCCGACTGTCTTATCGAGGAATCTATGAAACATTCTTTTCAGAAGCCAGCCGACAACAGCGACAATAACAACCCATAAAAAAGACTTCATTAGCCGATTTCCCTTCTTTCTTTTCTATTCTATATAATAAATCCTCTCATACAGAAATTACCATGTTTTATTTCTTAGAGATTCTTCAGTGCGTTTTGTGCTGGTGTATATCCCTGTTCAGCAGCCTTTCTAAACCATTTGACAGCTTCGGATTTGTCTTGCGTCACACCTTCACCGTTGTAATACATAGCCCCAAGATTGTATTGCGCGTGTGCATATCCCTGTTCGGCGGCTTCCCTGTACCATCTGACAGCTTCGGATTTATCTTGTGTCACACCGTAGCCATTAGAATACATAAACCCAAGATTGCTTTGCGCGTGTGCATGTCCCTGCTCTGCGGCTTTTCTGTACCATTTGACGGCCTCGAATTTGTCTTGTGTCACACCGTAGCCGTTGTCATACATAATCCCAAGATTGCATTGCGCGTCATCATGTCCTTGCTCTGCGGATTTTCTGAACAATCTGGCAGCTTCGGAATAGTCTTGCTGCACTCCTTCGCCGTTTTTATACATAACACCAAGATTATTTTGCGCTATTTCATTTCCCTGTTCGGCAGCTTTTCTGTACCATTTAATAGCTTCGGATTTGTCTTGTTTCACTCCGTCGCCTTCATCATACAGACTCCCAAGAAGGCACTGAGCGTATGCTTCTCCCTGTTCAGAGGCTTTCCTGAGCCATTTAACAGCTTCGGTTTTGTCCTGTTTCACTCCTTCGCCATTCAGATACATACCTCCAAGAAAGGATTGCGCGTCTGTATATCCCTGTTCAGCAGACTTTCTGCACCATTTGACAGCCTCGGAATAGTTTTTTGCTACTTCCCTGCCAAAATAATACATGAGTCCCAAGCAAAATTGAGCTTCCGGGTCATTATTTTCCGCCTTCGTTACTACTTCTGTCAGGGTGTGAGTTTTGAGATATTCCTGCATGTGATTATATGCGGCATCAAAAGCTCCGATTAAGGCATCTGCAAGAACATCGGCATATTTGCCAAATTTTTTATCAAGAAATCTCTCGAATACTCTTTTTAGAAACCAGCCAACCACAGCGATAATAACAGCCCATAAAAAAGACTTCATAAATTAAATTTTACCTTTCTTCTACAAGAAATCCCCCCTGCAATGTTCACAGGAGGGACAGTAATTAATCTTGACTTACTTCGCTAACTCGTCAGCTATTGACTTGAACGTATTGAAGTATTCAGCG
>JAFSQO010000103.1 GCA_017446645.1 Synergistaceae bacterium
ACAAAGCTGCCCCTATTGCACCTGCAAATCTTGCATCAGGACAGGTCTTGACCTCAGCACCCAGAACTTTCGAGAGAGTTTTCACAAGGAATGAAGCCTCACAGAATCCGCCTGTCAGGAAATATTCACCCGAAGGATTTTTGCGTCCTGCAAGCGTCGAAACCTTTGCAGCTACAGAACCTACAGCTCCGCAAGCAATATCTTCACGAGGAGTGCCGAGTCCCATTAGGCTCACGATCTCTGACTCAGCAAAGACTGTACACATTGACGAGATTTTTATCTCACGGCCTTTAGCTGCAATCTCGAAGAACTCCGACAAATTCAGCCCCATTCGATTGGCCATGACTTCAAGAAATTTACCCGTTCCGGCAGAGCATTTATCGTTCATAACGAAATCGACTACACGGCCATTGACAAGCAAAATGACTTTAGTGTCCTGACCGCCTATGTCTATCACTGTGAGACTGTTGCCTCCCAGAAAAGCAGCTCCCTTTGCATGGCAGGTGATTTCGGTCAAAGTCTTGTCGGCATAGGGAACTGAGACACGTCCGTAACCCGTTGCAGTGATTCGCAAGTTGTCCCGTGAGCAGCCTTGACTTTCGAGCCATGATAATAACTCTTCAGCTGTCTGTTTGCTGCTCCAGCCTGTAGGCATGAGTTTTCGGGCAAGAATATTCTGCCGTGACTCATCGAGGATAACTGCCTTTGCTGCCGTTGAGCCTATATCTATACCAGCGTAGAGCATGAACTAGAATATTAACGTGTTGTCAGCTCCGGTAATCATTTCCATGATTTCGAACATGTTTGAGACCGTACCAACAGCGATTTTACTGGTAATATCAAAGTGATTCGTGCATGTTCCGCAGACGAGAATCTTAGTGCCGTTCTTTTCGAGTTCCTTGATGTACTCACATGCAGATGACTCCGGTAAAACGAGCTTGACACCTTCGTTCATGAATGCCATAACAGCAGGCTGTCTTGAGAGTTTCGAGATGCACCCTAAGAAAGCCTTCATCAGGACTTCACCGAGTTCCTTGTCATTGCCTCCCAGAACATCATGAGCTATTAGTATTGCAAGTAACTCATTGTGCTTTGAGGGAGCAGCTGCCTCGCCTGAAGCAGTTTTCTTTGCCGTGAGTTTGCGTTCATTGCCGGAGCGTGTTAATTCAACGCTGAAGCCCTTACCTTCAAGCAATCTCGTAACGTTGGAGACTGCAATATCGTTGTCTACAAGAATTTCAAGCTCAGTTGCGCCCTTCTCGATCTCTGCCTTAGTCATGATTACAGGTTCCGGGCATAATTTACCCATTGCATTAACTTGCATAAAAAATTACCTCCTGAAAAATTTGTGATATTAATGCAAAAAATTTTAGCATTGATTCAGACTTTGCAACATAACGCAAAAAATTATGGTAAGATTTTACGCATATTATAAAAACCCTCCTAAATCCCCCCTTGACAAGGGAAGGCGGGAGAAGGGTTGGAAGGAGAAGAGTTTTACATAATGATTGACAGATATTCAGAAAAAGATATTGCCTCACTCTGGAACGAACATAACAGGCTCAAGGTCATGCTCGACGTTGAACTCGCAGTGTGCAAGGCATGGACAGAGATGGGACGAATTCCTGAGGACGCTCTCGAAGACATAATTGCTCATGCAAGTTTCACTGTCGAAAGGGTTCAGGAAATAGAGAAGAAAACACAGCACGATGTTGTTGCCTTCGTCAGCGCAGTAGCCGAGAATATAGGCTCTAACGGACGTTATTTGCATTTGGGAATGACCAGCAGTGATATTCTTGACACAGCAAGCTCGATAATGCTGCGGGACTCTCTTGATATTATAATCAAGGCACTTGACGAACTCGACACAGTTGTGTTTTCACTTGCAGAAAAATATAAGCACCTTCCATGTATAGGCAGAACTCACGGAATTCATGCAGAGCCTACTTCACTGGGCTTAAAGATTCTTAACTGGCACGCTGAAATTTTACGGGACAGGGCAAGACTCGAATTTGCAAAGAAAGACGTTTCAGCCGGGAAAATCTCAGGAGCCGTAGGGACTTATGCAATGTCATCACCGGAACTCGAAGCCAGAGTATGCGAATTACTTGGACTTGAACACGCTAAAGTCTCGAACCAGATTTTACAGAGAGACAGACATGCAGCAGTCTTGAATGCCTTGGCTCTAATGGGC
>JAFSQO010000104.1 GCA_017446645.1 Synergistaceae bacterium
ATTCAGCAGCAACCTGAGTCATACACTCTAAGAAGGAACGCATAAAATCTATCCCGAAGACTTCTGTACGATGCTCGCCGACAAAAACTATTTTCCCGTTTTCGATATTAATATCTACAGAGAGTGCTGATTTCGCGGTACTTAATACAGGACGATAGATTTCTGACTCTTCACCGCAGAACATAGGAGAAATTGAAACTTCGTCCTGCCATGCCACCATATAATCTGCACTAATTCCATAGGCACGGGCTATCTCAGCAAATGAATACAGATCCGAATCCATAGAGTTATTCAATTGGTCTCGCATTTCAGTCAGAAATTCTGCCACAGTCTGAGTTGGCTCAATTTTGCATCTAACAGGAAGCGTCTTGACCAACATGCTAACAGTGTTCATAAGGCGTGCGTCATTCCGTCCGTCGTAGATCGTAGTGAATACGGCCTCATCACTTGCAGCAAAAACAGCCAGAACATAACCATATACGGCATTAAAGAAGGCATTACCTGTAATTCTCAGGCGGTCACAGAAGGATTTTATAGCATTGTATTCCAAATTCGTATTAAATTTCAGGAATACGTCCTCACCTTCGGCACTACCCGGAACTGGCGGCAGCTCGGTCGAAACAGCATCGGACAACAGAGAGTCATACCAGGCTTTAGCAGCTTCGTAACGTGAACCGTTGCGTTCTTCCTGCTCTAAAAGTGCTGTATCAAAACCTGTCCACTTTTCGGCTCTGATTTGTTCGCCGGCGTAGACTCGTTCAATGTCCCTTACAATGAGAGCACGGGAGCGTCCGTCACTGGCAATGTGATGCATATCCAGAAAGAAATAATTACCTGCTGGCGTAGCGTAAATTTCAGCACGATACAAATTATCATTCAGTAAATCATAAGGACGTACGAGCTTGTCAGGTTCAATATCATTGTCAGTCCGAATAAAATTAACTTCCGGAGGCATATCATCATTTCTCAGGGCAATAATATTCCCTTGCTGATTCTTCAAGCGCATTTTTATGAATGGGTGAGCATCAAGGGCGGCAACTACTGCTGCTTTAAGACGATTAATATCTACTCCTGTTCCTAATTTCCATAAGACAGGTATGTTATAGATAGTAGTGTCCGGATTATTGAGGCATTCTATGTAAATACCATACTGAGTCTGAGTTAACGGATATTCAGATCTGACAGCATAGCTCTTCGTATTATCCGTAACAGCCAGGTGTTTTGCTAGTTCTGCTACAGTATCGTGGCTGCGCAGGTCCGAAAGCGTAATATTTGTGTTAAATGCCTCACTAAGCTTCAGCATCAGGCTTACCATACTTAGGGAAGTCAGTCCGATTGAATAAAAATGTGAGTAAATACCAAAGGCACTACTCCCTAAAATACCGGAAATAATATCGTGTATTCTCTTCTGGGTATCATCTTGAGGGGGTGTTAAATCCTCCGTCTGGTTCAAAAGCTCTGGTACGGGTAAAGCCTTAAGGTCAGTCTTTCCGTTAGCGTTGACCGGTATATCCTCCAAACGGGTAAAGGCATCAGGCACCATGTAACGAGTAAGACGGGCTGACAGGGCAGAACGGAGTTCATCGTCATTTAATGGCTTGTCACTGGTGTACCATGCGCAGAGGTGTTCTTGACCATCAATTAACTTAATTGCTGCAACAGCGCGGGTAACACCGGGCTGCTCAGAGAGTACGGCTTCAATTTCACCAAGCTCAATGCGAAGACCACGCAGTTTTACTTGTCCGTCCATTCGGCCAAGAACTTGAACATTACCCTCAAAATTCCACTTGGCATAGTCGCCGGAATGATAGAAACGTTCACCCCTGAATTCTATAAATCTTTGAGAAGTCTGTTCCGGGAGATTACGGTAACCCAAAGCTACACCAGGCCCGCCTATGTATAATTCACCCACAACGCCCCTTGGAGCAAGATTGCCGGCTGTGTCTATGATGTACTCCCTAACGTTCAGAAGGGGCCGTCCTACTGTAACATGTTCTGCCTTGTTCAAAAATGCCATATTGCTGGAAATCGTTGTCTCCGTAGGGCCATATGTATTTATGATGTTCGGTATGGCCATTTCTTGGAGCTGGTTTAGTAATGTTTGAGGAAAGTGTTCACCGCCTGCCATTACCAGTTTGCAATGTTTTATGGCCTCCCTAAAAGGCTTGTATTCGAGATACTGCATGTAACGTGAAGGAGTAGCGTTTATTGCGTCTGCATCATGGTTCTTGATAAGTTCAGTAAGTGCTCTTGGGTCGTTCATCTGAGACTCAGAGGCAAAAATTACGGTCTTAGCATTGCAGAGAATGCCTAAAGTATCCTTCAGGGATAAGTCAAACGATACAGTTGTAACATCAAGCATACGTTCAACATTATCTTTAACAGTCTGGTAGAGAATATTAGCCGGGTGGGTCATGCAGAAATTACAAATACCCCTGTGCCGAAGCATTACCCCCTTTGGCACTCCTGTTGAACCAGATGTATAGATCATGTAAGCCAAGTCGTCACCCGTCAAATTAACGTCGGGATTTTCTTGCTTTTCACTTAACAGCAAATCATCTATAGACAATACTCTTTCTTTAGGATAGTCAGAAATATGTTCATGAGCCGTAATGATAAAGACCGCGCCTGAATCATTGATTATGTGCCTGACCCGTTCAGCCGGATATTCAGGGTCACAGGGGATAAAAGCAGCACCTGCCTTTAGAACCCCAAACAATGCCGAAAAGTAACTGCTTCGCCTTGGCAGTAACAATACAACACTGTCACCCTTCTTAACACCCTTTGAAATTAGGGACCAGGCAATTTTGTTTGCCTCTGTATTCAATTCATTGAACGTCATGCTCTTGTCATCTGCAATCAGAGCTACTCTGTCAGGAACGGAATACACTGCATTCTCGAATATTTTGTGTAACAGCTGAACCGGTATATCAGCCTTTGCCGACATGGAGAGGGCCTCAAGTTCAGCAAGCTGGGTTTCTGGCAGTTTCAGTGCTGTGTTAATATCTATTTCGTCACTGAAGTTTGTCATTGCCCTAATCGTTGAGTCTAGTTGCTGTAAGAAGCGTCCTATCAATGCAGGCTCATAGAGTTCCGGAGAATAAGCCAGCAGCATATCTATCGTAGAATCTTCACGGTAAATAGTAAAGACAAAATCCCTTTTCATTTTCTGAAGTTCGGAGTTCAAGCTAATTGAGACGTTGCCGCTTTTCTTTTCGTGTTCTGTCAATAAATAATTTACACTGACATCGAAGACCGGATTCCTTGACGTATCATTGACCGGGACAAATTCCTTGACTATCTCAGAGAAAGGAAGCCATGCTGTACGCGTGGCGGCTCTGACGATTTGAGATACTTCGGCTAAAAATTCCCTCACCGTCTTAGTTCTGACAGGCATAACCCGAACAGGAGCAGAATTAACAAACATTCCGATAATATTTTTGCTTCTGGCATTGCGCATATTTGAAGGTATACCTAAAACTACGTCATCGCTGGCACAATACTGGGCAACGACCATAGAAATAGCGGCGAATATGAATTCAAAGTCAGTAACCCTGAAATACTTTGCTGCTCTTTGTATAGCAGAAAGCATATCATTATCGAAGTGTAAATGTTTTATCTCGTCAGCTGCAGGGATAACTTGAGGCCGAGTACACTTAACAGGCATCTCGTTAGCTGGAACGCCTCCCTTGAACATTTCGCGATATAATTCAAAGCCTGCCTTGTATTCGTCATTATGCTCATCACTGGCAATATCTGAGAGATCCAGCAATTTTTCCGGGGTAATACCGTTCAAACGCTGAAGCAATTCGTCAGTGAGTATTTGAGAGCTTCCTCCGTCAAAGGCTATGTGATGAATAGCTATGTGCAGCAGCATTTCATTATTCGGCAATTCATACGCAGTCAGTCTGACCGGTACACCTGAGCGCAGGTCAAAAGGCTTTTCGTCTGCAATAGCATTGTTTCGTGCAGCATCAATATCCTTCGCAGCTTTCCATGTCAGAGTCGGCAGCTTGTCACTAAGAATTCGGACGGGTAAGTCCTCAACCTCTCCATAGTACGAATGAAAGGCTTCATGGTTTGTCATAGTGTCATTTACAGCCTTCTCTATCTGCTCACGTCCGGCACCGCGTATAGTGTAAAAAAGGTTCAGGTTATATTCAGTAGACTGCGGGTTAGCTAATTGCTCGATATACATACCGCATTCAGAAGCTGTTAATGGATAGATACCGGCAAAACGATTTTCATGTTTCATAAACACGGTATCAGAAACCCTGCCCTCACAAGTCTTAGCGATAGAGCGGGGAGTACGGCCTTCATATATTTCCGCAGCCGACAGATGAAGGACACTGCAATGTTCAGCGAGCATAACTGCCTTAATTGAGTCTCCGCCAATCATAAAGAAATCATCATCGAGACCGACACGTTCAAGTCCCAAAACTTTTGCCATGCCCTCACATAATAGCTTCTGAGCTTCACTTTCAGGTGCAATATATTCTGCCTGCCACGCAGCAGCGTCCGGAGCTTTTAGTGCCTTGCGGTTCAGTTTGCCGTTGTCATTTACGGGTAACTTTTCCAGTTTGACGAAGAAAGCAGGGATCATGTATGCCGGTAATTTTGCCTTAGCGGCCGAACGAAGCTCATCTTCAGTAACTGATACTCCGGGCTTAATTGAATAAAATGCACATAAGTAAATTTGCTGATAAGTATTCTCGAAATCCTTTACTGCCGCGTCCTGAACACCGGGAACAGAACGTAAAACCGCCTCTATCTCGCCGGGTTCCACTCGCTGGCCGTTGATTTTAACCATCCAGTCCTTGCGGTTAATGTATATGATATTGCCATCTGGAAGACGACGGACTATGTCATTGCTGCGTAACATAACGTCAAAGCCGTCATGCTGTCTAAATGGATTAGGTACGAATGTATTTGCGGTATTCTCCTGAAGTCCCAGATATCCAAGTGCGAAGTGTCCTGTTAAACATAATTCGCCTTCATCAACCTGGTTATTATTATCGTCAAGTATGTAGACGTGTTCATTTCCTGTTGGTCTTCCGACGGGGGTATTGTCATATGCTTTATCGATAGGGAAGAAGAGAACTCCGCCTGCTGATTCAGAAGAACCGTAACAGTTTAGGATGCGTATATCATCTCGAAAAATGCCTGTTACTCGTTCACTGCCTGTCGTAGCAAAACGTAATTTTTTACTTCGAGGCTTGAAAACTCGCAGCATCTTAGGGCTGATATAGGCACAATCGATAGAATTTTCCTCGATGAAATCAGCAAGTTTTTCATGATCCCTCATTACAGAATAAGGCACAGGGTAATAAGTACTTCCATTGCATAACACAGCGAATAGGCCCTGAATGCCTGCAACAAAACTAAATGGTGCAGAGCTGGCATGTCTAAATCCGGAAGAAATTCCAATGTCTGAGAAAGCCTTCATCAAACGCAGCGTAGAATTATATATGCTCAGATGACTATGCAGCACACCTTTGGGATTGCCGGTAGACCCTGACGTATAGATAAGCAGTGATGGGTCAAGGGGTTCCAGTTTCTCGAAGCTGTCAATGGGTGCTTCGTCCTCCAGTTCCTCTAAGAAAGATGAATTTACACGCAGCTTTGCATTACAGTTCAAAGCAATGTAATCCAGTCTGTCTTTGGGATATGTAACATCAAGTGCAGCAAACACTGCGCCGCGAATCCATGCAGCAATCATGACAGATACATACTCAGGAGTACGGGGCAGCTCAATAGTCAACGTGTCTCCTTTTGTTATGCCTAGACGTTTCATTCTGCCAGCTGCACGAAGGGCACAGTTCCATAACTGCGAATATGTAAATTGTCCTTCTGGGGAAAACACCGCGGGGATATTAGGTTGGCGTTCCACCGATTGTTTTAACATTTCGATAAGCATATTAGTAAATTACTTCTCCTCAGTTTTTTATAAATTCAGGCACAATAAAAATTTTATGTTTTATCAGTGAACTTATTGTACATTACGAATAGCCGTGCGACAATATCACTCTCGCTAATATCTTTCTGCTAACCGTAAGCCTTGCAAACTGC
>JAFSQO010000105.1 GCA_017446645.1 Synergistaceae bacterium
CCTGAACCGAAGCTTCCTGAAGGGGTGCAGCTGCTCCGACGGTAAGGAAGTCGTGAACCTTTCGCGCTCCGTCAACAACGTCAGCAGGGCCGATTAAGTAGCCCAGTCTCCAGCCTGTAATCGAGTAGGTCTTAGAGAGAGAATTACAGGTAATTACGTGGTTGAATAATCCCGGAAGTCCTGAAGCATAGACGTGCTTGTAGGGGTCAAAGACTATGTGCTCGTAAACTTCGTCAGTGATGATAAAGGCATCATACTTCACAGCGAGTGCGCCGATTTCCGTTAATTCTTTCTCTGTGAAGACTTTTCCGCAGGGATTCGAGGGGTTGCAGATTACTATGGCCTTTGCTCCGTCCTTAAAGCCCTTTTCGATTAAGTTAATGTCATAGTCATAAGTCGGAGGCACTAAGGGTATATAGATGGGTGATGCGCCAGAAAGAATCGAGTCGGCCCCGTAGTTCTCGTAAAATGGCGAGAATACCATGACTTTGTCGCCGGGGTTGCAGATGGTCATCATTGCTGCCATCATTGCTTCGGTTGAACCGCAGGTGATTACGATTTCGGTCTCCGGGTCAATTTCGCGTCCTATAGCCTTGCTCTGCTTGGCACAGATAGCTTCACGGAAGTTCTTTGCTCCGAAAGTTATTGCGTACTGGTGAGGCCCAGTGTATGCTGTCTTTGCAAGAGAGTCAAGCATCTCCTTAGGGGGATCCCAATCGGGGAAGCCCTGCGATAAGTTAATGGCCCCGTATTTATTGCTAATTCTGGTCATACGGCGAATGACTGAGTCCGTAAATGTGCCTACTCTGTCGCTGAGTTTTGGCATAATAAAAATTTCAAATCCTTTCATATTTCAAAATATCCAAACAATTTTAGATTTTCTAATGACATTTTGCAATATCTCACAATAGCATATAATTATTCTTATTATGCAGAATAATATCACGCTCGACAATAATATAAGGCTCCTGCTGGATGGGGGCGAAACTCTTTCAGCACTGAAAGAAGCTCTGACTCATGCCCAGGGCTGCATTAATCTCGAATACTTTTCTTTCCATGATGACGAGACGGGCAACACCATTAAAGATATTTTGACAGAACGCGCAAGGCATGGCATTAAAATCCGAATGATAATCGATGCTGCGGGAAGCTGGAGGCTCACGAAAAAATTTATCAGCGATATAAAATCTTCAGGGATTGAGTTCAAATTCTTCATGCCCTTCTCTCTTCGCAACTTGCCCGGCATAATTCACAGGGATCACAGAAAAATCATCACTGTCGACAACACAACGGGCTTTCTCGGAGGCTTTAACATCGGTGATATTTATCTGCGTCAGTGGCGGGACACTCACATAAAAATTTGCGGGGAAGCAGTCAGGGAACTTGATAAAATATTTTTCAGCATGTGGGACAATAATAGCGGCAAAAAAAGAACTTGTTACGCTCAGGAAATTATCACGGATTCTGAAGGCTTTGAGGGCATAAAAAATTGCGTGCCTGTGAAGATTATAGCGAGCGGTAAGGGCGAAAACTTCAGGGCAATAGCTGACGAGTACATAAAAATAATTTCGTCTGCCAAGAAAAGAGTCTGGATAACGACTCCGTATTTTGTGCCTGATAATAAATTCATTGATGCCTTACAATCTGCCTCAGGGCGCGGTGTTGATGTCCGAATCATAATCCCTTCATGCTCGAATCACATGCTGGTCTCGTGGGCTGCTCAATCATATATTGACTCGCTGATAAAATCAGGAATCAGGATTTTTATTTATCAAGACAGATTCATTCACGCAAAGACTATGATTGCTGACTCTCACGTTGCCTCAGTTGGTTCGGCAAATCTTGACTCCTTGAGCTTCGAGATTAATTACGAAGTACAGGCGTTGATTTACTCGACAAAATTAGTGAGCGAGCTTGAGAAAGTTTTCCTCGATGACCTCATTAACTGCACAGAAGAGACTCACGAAATCCGCAAGAACCGCCCGCTGTCCCTGCGAATCAAAGAGAGTGCAGGACGGCTCCTGGCTGCGATTTTGTAATCATGAACGCTTAATCTTCAGAAAGTCATATACCCATGCTTCAATAATCTCCCAGAACAGCCATAACAGGACAGAAAGAATCATCATGACTGCGAAAAGAATCTGGACGCTTGAGGTAAACCCGTCAGCAAAACCTGCTCCAGTCAACGAGAGCACAGCCATCCCCGGAGCTCGGCCAAGTAAGCACACAAGTGAAAGAGGCAAAAGTTTCAGCTTAGTGAGTCCGGCCAGGAAACACACCGCATCGTCAGGCAGGGCAGGCAATAGAAATATCATGAAAAATGTCATGTAACCGCCGTCAGAGATTACAGAGTCAAAGCGTTGTATTATCGTCTCAGGAACTATCTTGCGAACTAAACTAATTCCCAGCAATCTCGCAAGAACCATAGCGATTAAACTCCCGATTACAAGTCCCAGGGTAGTCAAACCCCAGCCCTTCCAGAAGCCAAAGATGAATCCTCCGGCAAAAGCAGCTGCCTGTCCAGGGATCGGAGCAATCACGACCTGTAACACCTGAATCAAGATAAACAGCCACTCAGAACCCTCACCGAGCTTCCGCAATTCAGACGGATTATGAGCATAATAGTTGATTGAGGCGAGCCACTCTTCAGGGACGAAAAACTTTGCTGCCCACAACAAGACCGTAATCACCAGCATTATTGCGAACGCAGGAATTAGAATCATTACGAGCTGTGAGAATTTGCGCTTTAATAAATTAATGAAGTCCTGTTTTGTCATGTGAATAAAAAATGAGCACCAGCAATAAATCTCACTGATGCCCTAAAAATTTCACTTTAAGTGCGAGTCCCTTGCCTTACTTCCAGCCCATTGCTGCAAGGCTGACCCACTCGCCGTCCTTGAAGAACCTGTTGCCAACGAGATTCATCTTGTTGCTGTCGCTGATTAACGTAACTTTGATCTTGTTGTCTTCGGGTCTGTAATCCATATCGATTACCATTGAGTGCTGCTGAATCCAGCCCTTGTAATAAATGCCGACTCTTGCTCTGATTACGTCGCCCTTCTGGAAAGGCTCTTCGTCATAATTGGCCTCGGCGTTTTCGAGCTTAACTGTAGGGTGGAAGTCTGGGAGAACCCTCTCCTTTGCGAACCTGAGAAAATCAAAGTTTACTGCTTCGGACTTGGAGAAATCGACACCAGGTGCTGCCGGAGTATCGGCTGCCAATGCTGCACATGCAAATACTAAAAGCATTATGAGTACAAGACTTGCTGCTATTCTTTTCATCGTTATAAATACCTCCTGAAAGATTTCATAAAACATGCCTGAAATTCTATCATTATGAGTCAAAAAGTCAAACGTTATGCCGTCCGAACTGTCTAATTTAGCGTTACGACTCTTCCTTCCCATGATGATAAATACGCAGCGTAAATCACCCTAACTGTGTCATAAGCAATATCGAATCCTGACAAAGGCTCTTTATCGAATGCAATTGTCTCAAGAAAATTTTTTAGTTCACCGGAATAGCCGCGAATAATTTCATCACATATAAAGGATTTGTTCCAGCCGATTTTAGAAGGCAGCATCTCAGAAATATAAACGTCATCAAGTCCTGACTCATCAAGAAAATAAGTATTCAATATATCAGTCGGAGTTATGTTGCAGACCAGTGCTGAGTCGTTCGAGTAAATCTCAATGTAATTTTTCGTGCCGCCCAGAACAGAATCGCTTGCTATAGTTAAGCATTTAGTACCGTCCGAGAAAGTTAGGCTCACTGAAGCATAATCTTCGACATCTTCAGGTTTTGCAGCAATGTGCCTGTGTTCGTGTTCAGTCAGAATTTTCGTAGTAATTGCTGTGTCAGCGATGATGCTTGAAACCGTTATCTCTTCTCCCCTTGCCTGAGCTTCCTGCTGTTTGAGCCACAACATTCCGCTTAATGGGTGAGTTCCTGTACGAATCAGGGTGCCTCCTCCTGTTTTGTTCCATTGACCTGCGACCGGTGAACTTGACCCCTTGAGGCTTTCTTCACCCTTCATGAATAAGATTTTGGATTTCTTGGCCTTGATTATTTCTGCAGCTTTCTGAACTGGAGGCGAGTAAATAAAATTCTCAGCGTACAGGAATTTTTTCCCTGTTTCCTGCAAGACTTGCTTGAGTTCGTTCATGCTTTTAACAACCTGCTCGTACATAATTTTTCTGGGAGTGCTGAGGCCAATATTTTCTTCGCCCGGATTGCCGAAATATCCGGTCAAGGGCTTCTCACATATTACGTGCTTGCCTGCCCTGAGTGCCTTAATCGCCATTGGAACGTGAAGAAATGGAGGAGTCACTATATCTATGACGCTGATCTCCGGGTCCTTGAGCATTTCGTCAAAGTCTGCCTCGATTTTTTCATAACCAAAAAGTTTTTGTGCGTCTTCAGCAAGTTTAGTATTTATGTCGCAGATAGTCTTTAACCTGAACGGTACTGTACCTGCGTTCTTGTATCCTCTGCCATGTAAGTGAGCTGCATAACCTGCTCCAGCTGTGCCTATTATTACTGGCTGCATTATGAATGAATTCCTCCTGAAAAATGATTCGAGAAAATTATACAACTTGCGAAAAAATTTTTTTCGTGATACTATTTCCCGCGTGGCAAGAATTGGCCTCATCGACTAGTGGTCCAGGTCGTAGCCCTCTCAAGGCTAAAACACGAGTTCGAACCTCGTTGAGGCTACCAAATAAATTAGAAAATAACGGCTTCCGTAAATAACACGGAGGCTTTTTTTATGGCAATCATGTTTTATAATAAGTGCAGGACGGACAAGAATAACAATGAGTGAAAAGACAGCAGAAGAAAAATTAAGAGAAGCACTTGAAGGAGACACAGCAGGGACTTCAAAGGCTAAATCAAGCTCCGGGCCGAAGGGTGCGATACCCAAACGTCAGGAGAGAGATTCGTTTATTGAGGATTTCGAGAGGAAATTAAACGCCTCGCCTCAACAAGCAAGAGCCAGGACAGCAAGCAAGCCTGCTCAGGTTCAGCGTGCCGTTACGCCTGCCAAGAAGCCGACACAACAGATTAAAGCTAAGACGCAAACGCAAACGCTGCAAGCAAAGCCTGAAAATAAACCCGCGACAACTCCTGCAAAAAAAGTTGAAGCAAAAAAAATTTCTAAGACTCA
>JAFSQO010000106.1 GCA_017446645.1 Synergistaceae bacterium
CTCTTCCTGTTTACGAACGGGCAAGGGCGGGCATTGGCTATTTACCACAGGAGGCTTCGGTGTTCAGGAATTTAACAGTCCGGGAAAATATTAATCTTGTATGGCAGGAGACGGGCAAACAGAGATTCGCGAAAGAATTAACGGAAGCACTGCTCGAACAGTTCAAGATTACCCATATTGCTGACACTAAGGGCTATGCTCTCTCAGGAGGCGAAAGGCGAAGGGTCGAAATTGCAAGGGCGTTGACGTTGAAGCCGAAATTTATCTTGCTTGACGAACCCTTCAGCGGAATTGACCCGATTGCAGTGGCTGATATTCAATCAATGATTCATGACTTAAAGCGTCAGGGTTACGGAGTCCTAATCACGGATCACAATGTACGCGAGACTTTATCTATTACAGACAGGACTTATTTAATCCATGACGGACAAATATTTTTATCAGGTTCTCCCAGAGAAGTTGCAGGTAATGAACTCGCCCGCAAATTTTATCTGGGTGAAAATTTTCAATGGGAAGGTGCGAACAAAAAATGGAATTCAGGACAGAACACGACACGCTCGGCGAAGTCAAAGTCAGGGCCGACAGGTACTGGGGTGCTCAGACCGAAAGAAGCAGGCAGAACTTCAACATCGGAGCAGGTATCGAAACAATCCCAGCCGAAATCATAAGGGCATTTGCTTATCTCAAGAAGGCATGTGCAATTGCGAATAATAAATTACTGCCTCAGAGAATGACTCAGGAAAAACTCGCAATTATTTCACGGGTCTGCGATGAGATTCTTGCGGGCGAACTTGACTCTCATTTCCCCTTAGTCGTCTGGCAAACAGGCTCAGGGACTCAGTCAAACATGAACGTCAATGAAGTTATCTCTAACAGGGGCAACGAGTTAGCCGGTAAAAAATTACTGCACCCTAATGATGACGCTAACATGTCGCAGTCCTCAAATGACACGTTCCCTTCAGCAATGTATATCGCCGGAGTCTTGAGCATTCACGATAAATTAATCCCTGCAGTAAAAGAATTGATTGCAACGTTCAGGAAGCTCGAAGCAGAGAACTCTGACATCATCAAGACAGGCAGGACTCATTTACAGGACGCTGCACCGTTAAGATTTTCACAGGAAATTTCAGGCTGGCTGAACAGTCTCGAAGTCGGACTCGAAGCCCTGAAGCAGTCATTACCCCTGTTAAGCTCTCTCGCAATCGGAGGCACAGCAGTAGGAACGGGGTTAAATGCTCCGAAAAATTTTGACGTTGAAGTCACGAAATCACTTACGCAATTAACGGGACGGGAATTTGCACCGGCAGAGAATAAATTTCACGCGTTGACCTCAAAGAGCGAGATAGTTTTTGCTCACGGTGCAGTGAAGGCTTTGGCTGCTGACATGATGAAGATAGCTAATGACGTGAGGTGGCTTGCTTCGGGACCTCGTTGCGGTCTTGGTGAGATATTTATCCCTGAGAACGAACCGGGAAGCTCAATCATGCCCGGAAAAGTCAACCCTACCCAGTGCGAACAAGTCACTATGGTCACCGTTCAGGTTATGGCGAATGACGTTGCAGTGAGTATGTCGGCCTCTCAGGGTAATTTCGAGTTGAACGTGTTTATGCCTGTATGTGCTTATAATTTCTTGCAGTCCGTTAGATTATTGGGTGAGTCAATAACTTCATTCAACAAAAATTGCGCGTCAGGGATTAAGGCGAATCGTGAGAAGATGCACGAGAATTTGACACGTTCATTAATGCTTGTTACTGCTTTAAATCCTGTGATAGGCTATGAGAATGCTGCTAAAGTGGCAAAACTTGCTCACAAGAAAAATATTTCCCTCAGTGAAGCGTGTGAGGAGCTTGGGCTGTTGAGTCCTGAAAAATTCGGGGAGGTTGTCAAGCCTGAAAAGATGGTGTGATAATTGCAGACTTTATGGGAAATCATAATTGACGGCGTAAAGAAATTTGGCGGAGAGATTATAGCAGCTGTACTGTTGGCTCTCTTTATGTGGCTGTATCGCGTAATCAAGAAAACTGTCAAAAGACTTTACAGGGAACGCGTAAGAGTAGAGGTTCAACGTCAAATTCAGCAGCAGCAGGAACTTTTCAAACAGGAGAACGAGAGACTCAAAGCTGAAGTAAAAAAGCTCGAGGAAAGATTCAAAAATATTGAAGAAGCACAATCTCAATATGAGTTAGGCGAAAAGTATTACAGAAGCGTCTATTATGAGAAAGCAATTCCTC
>JAFSQO010000107.1 GCA_017446645.1 Synergistaceae bacterium
CAGGGATATTCTTAATCACAAGAATGTATAACATCTCGTTATCTTTCAGTGAGATTACGGGCTGGTGGGCTGTTGCAGCGTTGCTTACGGCGATAACAGCGAGGGATTCATGGCAGCTGTATTTGTCGCAGATACTTGCTTTCTTGTATCTTCAGGCTGTCTCTGCGATAGACATATTTGCACTTGAATTCATGAGTCTTGCTAGGGTGGGCATTATAGAGTTCTTCATGCCTTTGCAGGGTTTTGCCTTACTGGCTGCCCTCTGGTTTGCCTGCTGGAGGATTGACGATAGACTTGCATACAACATAAACACTTTTATCACAGTATTAATGCTTGCTTCGAGAATGACTCTATGTCTTGGAGGCACAGTGACCCTAATAATCCTTGCATTGTCAGGAGCGTTGCTGTCATTTACGCGCCGTCATGACACAGAAGTAACGGGTCTCTTAATGCTGGGAATGTTCGGCTTGTTATTAACCTGGCCTGAATTCTGGCGGGGTGATATATTTGTCGAGAGCTCAAGCTATTTATCAGTAGCGAGTGCCTTAGTCATAGCACCTGTAATGATTATAAATATTTACCGTGGACATTCAGGTATTGGGATAATATTCTGTGCCCTGCTTGTGTCCCGATACTTTTTTGATCATTTATTCGGCTATATTCCCAAGGCCTGGGGATTTACCTTGCTGGGAATAATCTTCATGATAGCAGCGTTATTCTTTGGCCGTATAAAGAAGTATTTCGTGAAAGAGCATGAAGTGCAGGTTCAGTGATTAGTGTTTAGTGATTAGTGGGTAGAAATAGATTTTTATTTTGTCTATCCACTACACACTATAACACTGTCCACTAGGTTTTTCGCGTGTTCTTGGGCGTTAATCAGGCTGCCTTGATATTCGAGCTTGAACTTGTGCCACTCGAAATTGTTAATGCCTGCGACTAGTAATTTTCTACCGTGACAAAGCTCTTCTTGCCAGTCAGAGAGATATTTGCTGATATACTTGGCCATGTGGGTGCTCATAGATAACAGGAAGGCTTCTGAGTTATTGGAGCCTGTAATTTTCCTGATGAAGCGTTTAATGTTGACGGCTATATTTTCCTCGCGTTCAACGAATCCGTAATCTACACATACCGGACAGTTTCGGGTTAAGATGCTTCTTAAGTCGGGGCGTTCTCGTTTTCTGGTCATTTCGACTAGGCCGAGCCTTGTAATGCCAAGTATATGGGGCTTCATTCTGTCGTGTTTAAGGCAGGCTTCAAAGTGGGCGAGTAATCTTTCCTGATCTTCATGAAACTGCATATCGATGAAGTCAATGATGATAATACCGCCGATTGAGCGCAGTCTTAATTGCCTTGCGACTTCTTCTGCTGCCTCAAGATTAGCTGCTAAAATAGTCTGCCTCATGTCAGGGATTTTCGTGAACTTCCCTGTATTAACGTCTATTACAGTGAGTGCTTCAGTATGGTCTATGATGAGATATGCCCCGCTCTTGAGCCAGACCTTGCGTTCGAGTAATTTAGCAAGCTCGTTCTCTATCCCGTAATAATCAAAGATGGGAGTTAAGCCTGAGTAAAGGGTCATGCTGGGTGATTCGTCAGGGAAAAGTCTCGACACGAAAATTTTGGCGCGCTCGTACTCTTCAGGGTTGTCGATTATGATCTCGTCAATTCTGTCTGCTATCTCGTCACGCAGGACACGTCCAAGGGTCCCGGCCTCACGATAAAGCAAGCAGGGAGCTGGTGAGTCCTTAGCCTTGTTAGTGATTTCGTTCCATAGCGATA
>JAFSQO010000108.1 GCA_017446645.1 Synergistaceae bacterium
TACGATTACCTCCTTGATTGTGATTGATTTTGCGATTGTATGAACTGATTCATTATTCGCTGATTCTTCAAGTCCTGAACGATTTCGTTTGCCCGCTTAACTCTTGCCGGTCTGCCCGCTGAACTTGTCGAAACTCCCGGACGAGCCGGTGATGTCATGAATCCTGCACTCTGTCCTACTGCTGCGCCTGCTCCTGCACCTCCTGAAAGATTCGCGAATTCGTTACGAAGGATACTTGCACCGATATAATTTTCCATGCTGGCTGCATTAGCCGGATTCTGGACATGACGGGCCGCCTGCATTGAACCTAAAGGAGTATAGCCTGAACCGGTTATCATTCCTTCAACGCCTCCATTACGAACTGCACTGACCTGCCCTAAAGGATTTGCTGCAGGTGTTGACATTGACGATAATGATGATGAAGATGATGACGACATTGCTGTTGCCATTGAAGTTGACGGCACTGGTGTTGCTGTCATAGCTGACGGAGCCGCACGATTTCCCCTGAAGGCATCCATTATGGTTCTGACTAAACCGCCTGAGCTTGTAATCGTTGACGGTGAACGCATTGCATAAGCTGGAGCGTTCGTGACATAAACGGGTTGGCCAAGTGTTACTGAAGCCCTGTTCACTATTGCCTGAGCTGTATTGGGTATGTATTTCGCTGCCATAAATATAGCAATGACTCCGCCCAAAATCTGGCCTGCTGAAGTAATCAGCGTAGACATATCAGTAGCTGACTTGAAACTCGTCTCCCATGAAGGAATTAACGAATTTGCTAAACCGTAAATTATCATGATCATCATGAGCTTTATTCCGACTGAGACCGCATACTTGAGATAACTTACAGC
Source organism: Synergistaceae bacterium (assembly GCA_017446645.1). Classification (GTDB taxonomy): domain Bacteria; phylum Synergistota; class Synergistia; order Synergistales; family Aminobacteriaceae; genus JAFUXM01. Next base: position 852 of record JAFSQO010000108.1, read on the forward strand.
TATATCACGGGTGAAATCAAAGCCGCTGAAGCCGAGAAGCACAGCACCTCCGCAGATTACTAAATGCATTTCTATCAGGGCAAGGGCAAACAATCCTGCAATCATGGCAATTACTACGAGGACGATTAAGCCGAGCAAAGTTACCCCCAGGAAATCACCCCAGCCTGCTTCCCAGCCCCGTTGAACAAGAGTACCGTACATTCTTATGCCTGCTGAAAGAATATTATCAGGTGCTATACTGCCTGTGCCTCCGATATTGCTTCCCATAATGACGAAAGAGTTCACGATGACTTTGGGAATGTTATTGCTCATTATCCAGATAAAGACCCCAACATAGAGAATCCATTTTGCTATGAGTGCTGCAAATGTCCCTATGTTGCTTTCACCTGATAAAATCATGCGGATTAAGCCAAGAGCAAGAGAGAGAGTAGCAAGACTGACGAAGAGATTTCGGGCAAATCTGAGTAATTTGTCCATCATTGCGCCTGATGAACCTGAACCTGAACCTGTCGTAAATCTCTGTACGTAATCTATTGCTGCATCTATGCCGTAACTTGATGTTGCTGCAAGGGCATTTGTCGCGAGTAACAGCAGAATTATAACTAGAACGAATGCATATATCTTTCTCACGGTCAGAACCCTACTTTATAGCTTGTGCTGCCTGATGCCCTGTGACTCTGAAGGGCACTACACATTTCAAGGATACTTTTATTCTTCTGTTCGTGCTTGTCAATATTATCGCGCTCGTACTCAAGATAAACAGCCATGAAACCCTGAATAGTGTTCTCATTGCGCACTAGCATCATGTTTGCATGGTCAAGTATCGCTCCAAGAGTTTGCAGTGCCTGAGTCTGTCCTTCAGGAGTTTTCAGAATGTCTATTAATTTTGAACGCAGAGTATTATCGTTATTGAAGTCATTTGTCGTCATGTTGACGCTCTTCAAGTACACCTTCATAGTTTTCTTCCAGCCTTCATCGCGGTTTTCGTTACGGCTCTTGAGTTCGCTGATTTTCATTCCTGACTTCCATTCAGGATGACGATTTTTCAGGGCTGTCTCTATGCCGTCGGTAAGGTGGGTCAACACGTCAGAAGCCTGCAGAACCTTGCGTACATTCTTGAAGCTGTTAATCAGGGTATTGCGGTTGCTCTGTATTGTGCTGGTATTGCTGGAACTGAGACGCGCCACCATTTTCTTTTGCTGGTTTATCATTTCCTTAAGCTGGCTAACTTCGTCTTCAGCTGCCTTGAGTATGGACTTCTGTGTGCTGTCCTGGGCGAGAAGGCACTCGGCGACTCTGGGCATTACGAAAACGAATAGGACTAGTAATGCAATACGTTTCATAATTCACTCACACTCCTTTTAAAAGCCTAATCTGTATGAGCTGTTGCTTGATGACGTTTCAGCGGCTTTTTTGCCAATTAACGTAACGTTAGTCTGTGCTGCCTGTTTGTATGCCTTGTTAGCTTCCATGCAAGAGATACATGCTTCGGCCAAAGAGTTCACCTGCTCGGAAGTCCTGTTTATTAAGACATCGGATTGAGCTGCCTGCATTCCTACTAACTGGGCTAAATGGGTCTGGGCATATTCCACGGCACCGGTATAGGTCTTCAGCATTTCTGTAACTATGTTGTCGCGGAGTTTCTGTTCTTCGTCAAAGTTCTTGCCGAGTACGTTCATGCTCTTCATCAATGCGTCCATGACTTTGCGCCATTGATCAACAAGATTCTTCTCAACGTCTGACATATTAGTATATGCCGTTGTATATTCCGGAAAACGCTTTGAGAAACTGCTGTCATAATTTGACGCATATGATAACGCGTTTGCAGTCGTCAAGGTGCTCCGCAAGGTTCTGAACACGGTCATGAGCTTGTCGACATCCTCAGGGGTTGCCGTCTTTATCATGGGCTGCTGCTGTTTCACTGCTTCTTTCAGATTTGGCAAGACTTCATCTTTGAGCTTTTTCTCAAGTTCAGACTGGGTCTTAGAATTCATCGCTATGTTGAACGTTCCCTTCTCATTCATCCATGTAAGGGACGAGTCAACGGTGTTCGA
>JAFSQO010000109.1 GCA_017446645.1 Synergistaceae bacterium
AAGATGCCTGGAATTTGACCAACAGCGCAGTCGCCGAAGCATTGGACGGTCTGCCGCCGATAAAGATGCATTGTTCGGTCTTAGCAGAAGAAGCAATTCACGAGGCCCTGAATGACTATCGCTCAAAGCACGGTATGGAAATAATCCCGATAGAACATCACGAAGAATAATTTTATTCCCTCTCTTGATAAACTATCAGGAGGGGGATTTTTTGTGCATAACTTTTCACGTGTGGTATACTGCAAAGAATTTTTTGTTAAGGAGCGTTAATAATTTACATGAATTTACAGGAAGTCAGTGTATTTATAATTTATCTAGTGTTTATGCTTTCAATCGGGGTGTATTTTTTCTTCCGTGACAAAACTCAGACAGAGAAGAGCTATTTCTTAGGTGACCGCAAAATGGGCGCATGGGTAGCAGCACTATCTGCCGGAGCGTCTGACATGAGCGCATGGGTTCTCATGGGACTGCCTACATCAATTTACGCACTCGGTCTCGGCCAGGTCTGGATAGCTGTAGGACTTGCAACGGGTTACTCGTTGAGCTGGATCTACGAGGCTCCCAGACTTAGGGCGTTTTCGATTGCAGCAAATGACTCTATCACAGTGCCTCAGTATTTGACTAATCGCTTTTTGTCAAAGTCAAAGGCCCTGCAATTAATCTCTGCCGGAGTTTTCCTGATTGCCTACACTATTTATGCAGCGTCGAGCATTAAGGCTTGCGGTACACTCTTTAATACAGTAACGGGACTTGACACAGCCGTAGCAATGTATCTCGCAGCATTTATCATTATAGGCTACACGTTTCTGGGAGGCTTCAGCGCAGTTTCCTGGACGGATTTCTTTCAGGGTATGCTCGTCCTTGCAGCGATGTTAATAGTCCCCTTAGCAGCAGACGCAATGTTAGCACCGGGAAATTTCTTCGCTATAGATTCGCCGGATTACTGGAATGCCTTCTCAAGCTGGAAAGAAATAATTTCGGGATTTGGCTGGGGTCTTGGCTACTTTGGAATGCCTCACATAATAATTCGTTTCATGTCGATTAATTCACAGTCAGAGCTTCGCAAGTCGTCAAAAATAGGCATAACATGGACGCTTATAATCCTGACGTTCGCAGCATTCGTTGGCATTGTAGGCCGTATGTTTATAGGCTTTGACGAAAGTGTGAACAATAACTCGCTCGTATTCGTCGTAATGACCCGCAAGATTTTCCCGGCTATTATCTCAGGCGTGTTATTATCAGCAGTCCTTGCAGCAGCCATGAGTACGGCAGACAGCCAGTTGTTGGCAGCAGCTTCAGCATTTGCCTCTGACGTTTACAGACCTGTTATCAGACATGACAAGGCCGGAAACCGTGAAATGATATGGGCAAGCCGTATGGTAGTCCTTGTGATAGCAGTTGCAGCGTTAATCATTGCCTCGAACCCCACTGCAGGCTCAATAATGTCGCTTGTCTCGAATGCTTGGGGCGTTTTCGGAGCAGCTTTCGGCCCCGCAATAATGTTGAGCTTATTCTGGAAGAGATTTACTTTTGCAGGT
>JAFSQO010000110.1 GCA_017446645.1 Synergistaceae bacterium
CCGCGATATTCTGCCAGCGTCTTACATTCTCTCCAAAGGCGTTAATTCCCTGCGTCCCACAGGTACTCTAATATTGATTTATTGCTTTTGTTGTCGGAATTCTAACAAGATATTCCAGTTATTCAACGAAGCGAATTATACACTGCTAATCTAATTTGTGCAATTCATCACCAAACTTATAGAAGTGGGAGTATTCTTGCGTTTTTAGGATAAAATATATACACACACAAAAAAAAAATGAAAAAGGAATGATAACCATTGAATTATTTTAATCAGGTAATTGTCTCAGGTTTATTACATCACTTGAAGTCGGGCACTAAGAACCATGATTATTTCGCGTTCTCAGTCAGACATGAAGAAGACGGCCGCAAGGACTTCCTAAATGCAAGGGCGTTCGATCCTGCCATACAGGAAAAATTAAAGTCCCTGCAGGAGAATTCGCCAATCAGAGTCAAAGGCGTACTGCACTCTTCTATAGGGAGCGGCGAGTTGTATCTTGCAGTTCAGGAACTTGATCTTGAGTCAGAGACAGACTCAGGAGAGCTTGAGAACAGCGTGAAACTCTCAGGAGACATGCACGTCATCAAAGCACAGACCGAGGGCGAGACAGGTTTGGGCAAGTACACACGTTTCGCAGTCAAGCAGGAAACTCAGGGCACCGAAGGCAGAGTCAGACGCGATTTCTTAGTCGTAAGGGTCTACGATGAGGCCATGAGGAACTCACTTGCAGACAAGGCAGACGGCCAGCCCATCACAGTTGAAGGCACTCTGCGAAGCTCAAGAGGCAGCGGGGTCAATTATGTTTTATGCACCAAACTCGATTGATTAACATGGACGCTCTTACACTCGAACAGACAATCAGGGACAAAATAAACCACTTCCCTGCAAAGACTCGAAGGGTAGCGGAGTACATACTTGCGAACTCCTCAGAAGTTGCGTTTCAGTCAATCAGCGAGACCGCCGAGAAGCTCTCTGTATCACGCGCGCAGCTCGTCAGGGTTGCGAGAATGCTGGGCTTTAACGGATATGCCGACCTTAAGCATGTTCTGAAGCAAAAGCTCATGGGTCAGCTGAGGCCAGCAGCACAAAATCCGGGCTTTCACTCTGAAGAAGACGAAATTTTATCAGAGCTGTGCAGACTGGAGCATTCTAACATTGACCAGACCTGTAGAAGCCTTGAATTCAACAGTGAGGGCATCAAGAAGTTCTGTGAGATTGCCGCAAATTCCAACGTGATTTACTGCATGGGCTGGGGTATCTCTGCTGTACCTGCCGAGTGGCTTTACACCCGATTTGCAGAGTTAGGTCTGAAGAGCGTACTGATGAGGCGCGGGTCTCTCTCATTAATTGAGCAGGCAAGGGGCATCACTAAAGGCGACATGTTAGTGGTGTGCGAGTTACCCAGTTACGTTATTGAAGTTACTGAGGCAGCCGAGAAAATCTCACAGCAGGGTACATTTGTCGCAACAATGACTGACAGCCCTGCGGCTCCTGTATGCTCATATTCTGAAGTGCAGTTTTTCGTGAGCGATTCATCACCCCTGTTTGGGAGCAGTCTGGTCGGCATGATGTTTGCTGTCCATGTCCTGACTTCTTCGTTAGCGTACAAGATGGGAAAGGCCGGCGAACGTGCATTGGCTTCTCAGGGCGAGTCTCTTCGTGACGAGAGGGTATATTATCCGACCCGCAGCTTAAGGTATTAATTGCAAGGTGCGTTAGGTGGCGGACACTTTACCGCCTAATTCACCTTTCGTTTTACCGGTTGCTTTGCTGTGAATTACTCGGCTGTTCCCTGAGTGAGTTCAAGAGTGTCCTTGACTGCTTCGGTGAGCTTATTACTATGAAGCTTTATTGACTTCACGAGACTTTGAAGCAGTGAGTCCGGGAGGTCATTGCGTGCGATAATGCATGTGTAATCACCGATTGCCCGCACTGGTTCTGAATCTTTTGGCAGTGATTTATACGTTCCAGGCTCTATAGTGAGTGAAAAAGTTCCGTATGCTTCTGAGAGCTTATCGAGTGCTGTTTGCGAAACCTGGAGGAGTACTATATCTATTGAGTTCTCGATGTTCATGATTACGGACGCTGATTTACCTACTGAGAAGGCAAAGCAGTCAACGTGATTATCAGCAAGCAGGTCAGCCCCTCCGTCATATGACACGTACTCTACTGAGCCTCCCCAGTCCTGAAGGGCTTTCTTGTAGTCCAGACCGTAAGCCTTGTCAAATAACGCCTTGATTACGAGTTCTGAACTTGTGCCGGGCCTGAGTGTAGCAAATCTCACAGCAAGCTTCTTGTCGATGATGTCCTCAACTGAAGTAATCTTGTTTCTCACGGCGAAGTCCTTGCGCATAATGAAATAAGTGTATTGACTATAAAGATTTGTCATGATAACAACGTTGTCAACAGAACGCCCCTTGAAGTCTGCCTCACCCTTTAGAGCAGCGTTGAAGAGGCTGGTGACAGAAAAGGCTAAATCAGCGCGTTTTGCATGAACGTTCAGGATATTTGAGACCCCTCCGCCCTGATAGCTCGTAGTCTTGGGAAGCCCGTCACCCGTCCATATCCCGGATAATTCAGTGCCAAGAGTGAACCAGCTGCCCCCCGGAGGTCCTGACAAGAATCGCAGTTGAGCAGGCCAGTCAGGTTCAGCAGGATAACCAGGCACAGCAGTTAATGACAGAGCAAGAATAATGGCAAAAGTGATAAAACGCGATAACTTCATGTGAAATCATTCCCTTCTCGGTGAATAAAATAAATAATTAGCGAATTAATTATAGTGTTATAATGCCAAATTATGAAAGAGAAAATTGCAGGAATTCTAAAGAGCCTACCCGAACGTCCGGGAGTGTACTTAATGAGGGACTCTGAAGGCAAAATAATTTACGTAGGGAAGGCCAAGAAGCTGAAGCGCAGGGTCAGCTCATACTTCAGGCACTCGCATTCGTCACCGAGACTCAATAAGTTAGTCGAAGAGATAGCAGATATTTCGATAATCAGGACGGAGTCAGAAGCCGAAGCGTTGATAGTCGAAGCCAAGCTGATAAAACGATACTCACCGTTCTTTAACGTAGAGCTTAAAATGGGAGATTCATACCCGTTTATAAAGATTACTGATGAGGAGTATCCAAGAATCGAGATAACCAGACACAAGCATAATGATAATGCCCTGTATCTTGGCCCCTTTGTAGATGCCGGAAATATCAGAAATCTCATGAGGCTTGCAGAGCGTTATTTCCCGTTAAGGGTCTGTCACTCAAAGATAAACCCTGATAGTGAGAAGCGTCCCTGTATCGAGTATAATCTTGGCCACTCAATGGGAGCATGTGCAGGTCTTTGCACTCAGTCAGATTATCGCGAAAGGGTAGCGGACATAATTTTGCTGTTCACCGGAAAGTCCGGGGAGTTAGTCGAGAGGCTGCGTTCAAGAATGAATGAGAGTGCCCAAAAGCTGGAATTCGAGAAGGCAGGCCGTTACCGGGACACGATCCGGGCAGTGTGGCGTTTGTCGCGTCAAAAGATTTCGAGTGCCCTTCAGGAGGATTTAGATAATGCAACATGGCAGGTCTTGAACCGCCTTCAGGAGTTATTAGGTCTTAAAGTGCTTCCATGGCGGATTGACGCGTTCGACATATCACACACATCAGGTCATGATACTTACGGGGCGTGCATAGTGTTCGAGCAGGGTCGTCCAAGTCCGAACTTGTACAGGCGTTTCAAGATACGTTCACTTGAGGACGGCGAGATTAATGACTTTGCAGCGATTTATGAGTCCGTGAAGAGGCGTTACAGTCATGTCCTTGATAACTCTGAGCCTTCCCCTCAGCTGGCATTAATTGACGGAGGCCCGGAGCAGCTTGAGTATGCGTTACGTGCCTTGAGCGAGTTGAATCTTGATTTGCCCCTGATAGCCCTTGCCAAGCGTGAGGAGTTGATTTACATGCCCGGAAATCCCCAGCCTTTGAGACTTGAACGCGATGACATGGCCCTGCAATTACTTCAGAG
>JAFSQO010000111.1 GCA_017446645.1 Synergistaceae bacterium
GCTGATATTACGGCCTGCAAAAAAGTTATTGGGAATTTCTGACAAACCAAGCCCTGAACCCGTGATAATCAATGCTCCTGTTATGAAGCTGAAGCCAATGAAGCAATATTACACTCTTGATCCTGAATTCGACGGCGAAGGCATTAAAGCATTAATCGCAAATCTCTATGTCCAGATTCAAAATACACGGCAAAGTAAAGACATTAGCTCATTAAGGCCATACATGACTGACGAATTTTATTCCCAAATGGACAGGCAGCTCGATGCTTTCAGGACACAGCACAAGACTGATTACACGGAAAATATTGCTGTCTTGAACGTAACCCTCAAAGGCTGGCGGCAGGCTGCGGGAATGGACTACATCACAGTAGGCTTGAATTCGAGAATAGTGTCGTATGTCCTTGATGATAACACCGGCAAATTGCTATCAGGCGACAGGACTCGCGAAAAGTTCAAGGAGTACGAGATTGACTTGTCGCGTAAACGAGGCGTAATCACTGCTCAAAAATCTCAGGGAATGCAAAGCCATACGTGCCCTAACTGCGGTGCTCCGTTAAGTCTTAATGCTTCAGCAAGGTGCGAGTATTGCGGGAGCGTCATTAATCAGGTCAATACTGACTGGGCAATCTGTGCAATGAGGGGAATATCACAGCGAAATACATGAAATCAGCAAACAGTGGGTAGGGAAAAATAAAATCTCTACTCACTCTTCACAAATAGTCTATAATTTATTCACTCACGTAAAAATTTTTATAGCAAAAGGGTGAATTGTCTTCATGATAATAGTTGAATGGCTCTTGCTTTTATTCCTGATAGTGTGTGCTATTGCCGTGTCAATCTCGAAGAATTTGCTCAACTCCGTAATCATCTTCATGAGCTATAGCCTTGTCATGGCTGTAATTTGGGTCTTGCTGAGGTCTCCGGATTTGGCCATCACTGAGGCTGCTGTCGGTGCTGGAGTTACGAGCGTGCTGTTCTTTCTGGCATTGCGAAAAGTCGGGCAACTTGGGCATAAACATAATAATGATGAGGAAATGATACAAAATGACAGCCGTTAATGCGACAACTGCGCAAAAAAATTTATATCAGCTCATTTCAGATGTTAACGAGAATAAAAGGCCCGTAACAATTGTAAATGAACATGGACATAACGCCGTGCTTCTCTCTGAAGATGATTGGAATTCCATTCAGGAGACTTTATATATAAGCTCTATACCCGGCATGACAGAAAGCATAATTCAGGCAGGGCAGGAACCTTCATCAGAGTGCACAAAATATAATCCTGCTGAGGACTGGTAAGAAAAATCACACACGAAAGGAGTAATAAAATCTTGAACGAAGAAATCAAAACCATATGGCGCAACTTCTTCAACTGGGTCAACGGCAACGGCCCACGCCCAGAAAATGAAGTCATCCCTCCAGAGCCGCCCCCTGATTTGCCGTTCTCTCAGAAGCCAAAGGACAAGTATTCGCGCTTTCACGAGGCAACACTGAAGGAACGCTATAATCAATGGCTCGAAATTCACGGGCTGCATATATTCTCGATGCTGTACTCAGGCTTGAGCGTATTAACCTGCATAGTGATTGTCTCGTTATTGCTGGCAACTGTCGCAGAGCTTCCCCCGTTTGGTGACGAGAAGAACCCTGCAAACAACGAAGTCATCAGGCGTTA
>JAFSQO010000112.1 GCA_017446645.1 Synergistaceae bacterium
CAGAATATCTGGCGTTACCCCATCGTCGCCGACACCGTGCCGACATGGAAGGGCTATTACGACGCGATTGACAAATACGTCGCCAAGCAGGACTTCCTGACGTTTACACTGTACGATGAGGTTTCCGAAAAGATATACGAGAAGACCGACCTGTATCAGCCGAGACACGAGACCGGAAATTTATTCTCGTATCCCTCAAGCCTTGAGAACATCGACGGCTACGACAGCAAGAACGCTTTGTCGCCGGCAAAATCCAAGCAGATAGGGGTATCGGATGCGGACGAGATGGCAAAGTTCGACTACGCCACCGAACATCAGGAGACGGAGTCCAAGCAGGTCTCGACCGGTTTTATCACGAACACCGCCAACGCTTTCGGCTCGCTGTTCAATAAGACGCTGATTGACGTTCCGCAGAACGAGACAGGCCCGACCTACACTAGGAAGAACAGCACGAGTGAGCAGGTACGATTCCATTTTCCCAGCACGGACGGAGCGCGCCTGCTTCATGGGTACACGGTCGAATTTGCCGCCTACACTCTGGAGAACGGAGCGATCGCCAACGGTTTTGCCGTGAAGGGCCTGGACAGGGACAAGAACCTTTTCAACAGCTACTCCAGCCTTTACGGGACGAAGCCTGACCCGTCGTTTGTCCTGCCGTACAAGTTCGTTGTGGGGGATACCAGCTCATCCATGCCGACCTTCATTGTCAATCCGAGCCGCGCGGAGGCGATGTCGATGAAGGGCGTGAGGTTCTACGCGAAGGACTACAACCAGTACACGTCGAACGCGCTTCTTGCCGGCCTGGACTACAGGGTAGAAATCCCGCTTTACAACGCGAGCTTCAGGGAGGCAAACGGCGTAAAGGTCAATCTGTACTGGGTGACGAACAAGGACCCCAGTGCCACGAAAAACAAAATCGGAACCTCCGGCGTTATCAACATGTCCGGCTGGTCCGCTGACGGCACAAACGAGGCCAACAACAAGGGCTGGGCACGTATCGACTTCACCCCCAGCAAGACAATCACTAAGGACGGCAATTATTATCTTTACGCTGAGATCGAGTATTCCGGCGATGAAGTTCACAAGAATCGCACTGATGACGATCCGGGCGGAAATAATCAGGGATATTGTGCCTTCTCGGTTGAGGGAAGCAGTACGGCACAGAAAGCAGGCAGCTTCAGGGCAAGCACTACTCTTAGTGAGGACATAGAGTATATTTTGAGCATTATCCACTTCCCGAAGATGCGATATAATGACAAAGACAGCTGGGTTGATTTCTTTAACGCGTATGTGAAGAACACGACAGGGCCGTTCACTATGAAGGCAGAAATTACCAACGAGATGGACTACACAATTCCCAACGTAGAATTTTGCTCGTTCTTCTACGATAAAGATTTGTGGGAGGGAGAACATATCCCGTACACTACGACGAGTTATTCAGAACACATGACTCTTTTCCCGCATGAGACGTACTCGCTTGAAATTACGGTTGACGCTGAGACTGCGGACAAGATGAGGGCAGCAGGACTCGGCAATGTCTGGTGTGATCTCACGTATCATTCCGGTCTGCTTAATGTAGTTTATGAAGCTGTTTACGGTCATCCTTACAGAGGCGAAATTCCTGACGGTGATAATTACGATACTGACTCTGAAGATATTGATATTGATTACCCTGACGGATCGTTTGACATTGAGGGCGGCGACTCTATGGATATAGGGAGCTTTTTAGGTTCGTCCGGCGGAGGCTGTAATTCCGGGATTTCTGTGTTATGCCCTGTAATTTTGTTAGCAGCATTAATCATCAGGCGTAAAACACGATAACTTTTTGGAGAAAATCCTCGTAGTGTCATAACTGCGGAGATTTATTTGCAGTCCGGCAGCATAAATTGAGCAGATCTTAGCGGAAATATAGAAAACCTTTTGTTATAATCTATAATAACTAATCAAAGACTGAATCAAAAGGGAGGAAAATTTTTAATTCGCTATGGAAGAGAAAAAGACAGTAGCAGCTGCCAGCCGTAAATGGGAAGTCGTATTATTCAGGCTGGGTATAGATACCTTTGCTATAAACGTAAACAAGACAAAAGAAATTCTTCGGTGGACAGGATACAGACCAGTGCCGACAAAAACTCCTGCCTTCATCGGCATTACTACTGTGAGGGAAGCGACCCTGCCGTTAATAGACCTGAGAATTTTCTTGGGGATAGATTCACCAGTTCCATTAGAGCAGACAAAAGTAATGGTTGTTGAGTTCAATGACATAAAACTCGGCTTTCTGGTTGACGGAGTAGAGAGAATTCAACAGGTCAACGCAGAAGACCTCGATGCCTCAAAGATGCGCGGAGTCTCTCTAAAGTGGGTACTGTACATAATCAAACGCGACGAGAGAAATATCCTGTTACTCGATTATGAGGCAATCATTCAGGAGACAGCCCCTGCGGTTGCTGAACACATGTTCGACCAGAATAAACTCTCAGGCTACCAGCAGGAAATCGGACACGTTGAGGACTTCCACATTCTTGTTGCTGATGACTCGCCGTTACTCAGACAGCAGACTTGCGACGTTCTCAAGCAGTCAGGCTTCACTAGTATTTACCCTGTCAAGGACGGAGTCGAGGCACGCAAATTATTATTGGATCAGGGTGAGAATTTCGACCTCTTAATTTCCGACATAGAAATGCCGTTGCTCGATGGCTTGAGCTTGGTTGAAACTCTCAGGCAGGACTCGAAGACCCAGGACATGCCGGTTATCTTGTTCTCGTCTATAATGGTCAAGGACTTGCTGGACAGGGCGGAGTCACTCAAGATTATTCACGTCTTGAAGCCTGATGTCTATAAACTTGTTGAGAGCGTCATGAAAATTTATCATGACTGCAAGAAGAACAGACGCTACTAAAATTTTTCCCCCTGCATTGCGTGTAATCTTTACAGGGGGAACGGGCATTAATTGCTGCTGACCATGAACTTCATGGATTTATTGCCCTGTGTAGCCGTTAAGACCCCGTCTTTAACCGTGAATTCTATAGCGTCCCGTTCGAGCGTCGTGTATTCATCGCTGTTGGGTATTGTGTTGCCTTTTTCGTTGAGCCATTTCTGAGTATAATACATGAAGAAATCATAGTCTTTGATTCTTCCTGCGTTAGTCGTCTGGTTAGCAACGAACTCAAATACTCCGGCCATTATCGTTGCGAAAACCATCATTGCTACAAGGAATTCTGTTAAAGTCTCTGCTCTCCTGCGCTTCATAAAATCATCACTCCTTCTGACTGAAACTGAAAGACTAAGGCTCTCGGAAAATTGCCTGAGTCAAAAAATTCACGCCTGAAAACAAAATCACGTGACAAATTTTTTAACTCCTGAACCTGATTCAAATCGCCTGCTTCAAGAATTATATACCCGTTATGCTTTAAGAGTGAATTAGACTGCGCAAAAATTTCGCGGTAAAATCTCATGCCGTCAGATCCCCCGTCAAGCGCAATCAAAGGCTCGTAGTCTTTCACCGTCTTCATCAAGCCAGCAATCTCACCCGAAGGAATATACGGCGGGTTACTTACAAGAAGTTCTATTTGCGAGTCAATCTCGTCAAGGCTCGTGATGATTCGTGCTCGTCCTGAAAGTTCGTAGTGTTCGAGATTCTTTCGTGAATAATCGAGTGCCTGCGGACTCACATCAAGCATGAAGGCAAATGACTCAGGGAACTCAAGCAAGAGAGTAATCGCTATACAGCCTGAACCCGTACCCCAGTCGAGAAAGCAAAATTTTTCGTCAGGAGCAAAGTAATTTTTCACTGCGTCAATTATGCTCTCTGTGTCGTGTCTAGGGATCAAGACCCCCGGGCCAACGTGAAAATCATAGCCGTAAAATTCAGAATTACCCAATATGTATTGGAGAGGTTCGCCGTTTTCCCTGCGAGAAATAATTTTTTCGAGTCTAGCAAGTTCATCACCCGAAAGATTCTCACGAGTCAAAATTTCCGAGTGAGTCATGCCCAGAGTTTCGGACATTAACCAGATAACTTCTTGTGATGCGTTAGTTATGCCCGAATGCTCCAGACGTGTGATGTATTCTCTAACCTTCAAGATTCTGCAATTTCTGGGTCTGTTCAGCGAGAAGCATTGCGTCAATCATCTCGTACAAATCCCCGTCAAGATATGACTCAAGTTTATAGAGAGTCAAGTTAATTCTGTGGTCGGTGATTCTGTTTTGAGGGAAGTTATACGTCCTGATTCGTTCGCTCCTGTCCCCTGAGCCGATCATGCCCCTGCGTTCTGAAGCCTGCTCGCTGCTCTGCTTTTGCTGCTCAAGGTCAAATAATTTCGTCTTGAGATAACTCATAGCCCTTGCCCTGTTCTTAATCTGCGATCTCTCGTCCTGACAGGTTACGACAATTCCGGTCGGCAAATGCGTAATTCTCACTGCTGAGTCAGTCATGTTGACGTGCTGGCCGCCTGCACCGCTGGATCTGTAAGTGTCAATCTTGAGGTCTTCCTGCCTGATTTCGACTTCTACATCGTCTGCTTCGGGCAATACTGCAACGGTAGCTGCTGAAGTGTGAATTCGTCCGCCTGCTTCTGTAACGGGGACTCTCTGAACCCTGTGAACTCCTGACTCGTATTTCATCTTGCTGTATGCGCCCTTAGAGTCAATTCTGAACACGATTTCTTTATAGCCCCCGATTCCAGCAGTGTTTGTGCTTGAGTCAATGATTTCTATCTTCCAGCGTTGACGCTCACAGAATCTCACGTACATTCTAAACAGGTCAGCAGCAAATAACGTAGCTTCGTCGCCGCCTGTACCTGCACGAATTTCTACGACTACGCTCTTCTCGTCATTGGGGTCTTGAGGCAGCAATAACAGAGTCAAATCGCGTGTGAAATTCTCGATCTTAGGCTCAAGACTCGCAAGTTCCTCACGTGCTAAAGACTCAAGTTCAGAGTCTCCGGACTTGATTAACTCCTTTGCTTCGGCTATGGATTTCAGGGCAGCCTGATATTCGCGATACTTTATCACGACCGGTTCAAGTTGAGCGCGCTTCTTGCCTAAAATCTGCAATTCTTTCGGGTTAGAAGCTATAGCAGGGTCAGCAAGTTTCTCGCCTGTCTCTATGTATTCCTGTTCGATTGCCTGTAACTTGGGTTCTATGTTCATGACATCAAACCTCCGTCCAGTGCTGTATCGAGTGAGATTAACGCGACTTCTGCCTGCTTTATGTCGGGTTCCCTAGTCGTTAAATACTGCAGGGACAAGAACGGACTTATCAGACAAAGGCCAAGTGTACCTGATTTTGATGCAAACCTGATAATCTCGTAGGAAATTCCAATTACAAGGGGAATCAAGATTATTCTCGCGAGAACCTGAAGGGCAAAATTTTCACCGGCTATCAGGGTCTTAATCGGCGAGAAAATTATTATGCTCACTATAACAGCTATCAACAAGAAAGAAGTCCCGCATCTAGGGTGAATTCTCGAACACTTCATTATATTATCCGGGGTCATAGCAAGTCCCTTCTCGAAGGCGTTAATAGTCTTGTGCTCGGCTCCGTGATAGCGAAAGACCTCGCGAATATCTGACCATAAGCCTATTATTGCGACATAAGAAACGAAAATCACAGCGCGTAAAATTCCCTCAAGGATATTCACATGAAGAGGAGTATCTGCCAACCTTCCGGCCAGCCATAACGGCAAGGCAATGAAGAGTCCTCCGACCGCAAAAATCGCAATGGCTATCGAGAGCAAAATATCTTTAAACGTTAATTTCTCCTGACTCTCTTCAAGGGCAACTTCTGCTGAACGAGAAAGTGC
>JAFSQO010000113.1 GCA_017446645.1 Synergistaceae bacterium
CAACCTTACTTGTTAATACTTACTACCCTTACACCTTTTCTCTTAGAACCCGTCATAGTTCACCCAGTCCGGAGATTATTATCTCTAAGTGCTACGCTGCGGCGAGAGGGAAGTGTTCCCTCAATTTACGTTTGTTGTTTTAATACATTTTTGTTAAAGCGGAAGTCTAACCGCTAACTAATATTTTAAGAGAAAAAGGGGGGAAGTCAAGTATACTGGGCGTTTCATCTCACTACTGAAGTAGCGAGTGTTCACGCCAAGCTTATAAATTCATGAAGTATTGCTAATAGATATATTTTCGGGTTTTCTTTGGTGTCGTTCACCTCCATTAATTAAATAAATAACGAACCCACAGCTCTCTGACATAAAAACTCAGGGGGCTTTTTTAAACACTCTGATATAATAAAAACAGACTCACTCACACTATAAAAAAAAGAGAGGCAAAAAATTATCATGAAAATCGGATTTATCGGACTTGGCATAATGGGCAAACCTATGGCAAAGAACTTAATCAAAGCAGGCCACGAACTGCGCGTATACGACAGAACTCAGGCAGTCGCTGATGAAGTCGTCGATTTCGGCAAGGGTAAGGCCGTCAAAGCTGCAAACGCCGTTGACGCTGCAAAGGGCGTTGAACTCGTCCTCACAATGCTCCCGAATTCACCTCACGTTAAGAGTGTAATGCTCGAAGATGACAAAGTCGCAGATCATATGGAAAAAGGCGCAACTTTTATCGACATGTCCTCTATTAATCCCATTGCAAGCCGTGAAATCGCTGAGGCACTCGCTAAAAAGGGTATCGATATGCTTGACGCTCCAGTAAGCGGCGGTGAACCTAAAGCAATTGACGGAACCCTGAGCTTCATGGTAGGCGGCAAGAAAGATGTCTTCGCTAAGTTCGAGCCAGTGTTAAAGGCTATGGGGTCAAGCGTCGTCTTATGCGGTGAAATCGGTGCGGGTAACGTCACGAAATTATGCAATCAAATCGTCGTTGCCGTAAATATCGCTGCCGTCAGTGAGGCTTTAATGCTGGGCAAAAAGGCCGGTGTTGACCCTGAAGCCATCTATCAGGCCATCAGAGGCGGTCTTGCAGGCTCTACTGTTATGGACGCTAAAGCACCCATGATTATGGACAGGAATTTCAAACCTGGCTTCAAAATCGACTTGCACATTAAAGACCTGAATAACGTAATGGACGCGGCTAAAAGCGTTGACAGCCCTATACCATTAACTGTTCAGGTCTTCGAGATGATGAAGATATTGCACGGCGACGGTAAAGGCCAGAATGACCACAGCGCATTAGCTCTTGTCTATGAGAAAATGGCAAATACTGAGATTACACGCGGATAGAGTAAAAAATACTTAATTTCACGCATTCATTTGTTCTGAAAAAAAAATATAATTGACTTCGTGATTTAAGCAGGAACTTATTTCACAAGGTCAATTTTTTATGTGTTCAGGAGTTTTATAAATCTCATGCGCAAAAATTTATATGTGTTTATTGCTATATTATTATTATCACTCGATACGGGAATTTTATTCGCACAAGATATAAATCTTAATCAGGTTAATCAAGAGCCGGAACTTTCCGGACTGTCTATCGATGAATGCCTCACTCTCGCATTGACTAACCATCCGTCTTTGCGAAAGTCTAAGGCTGCAACTAAGGACATGGTTGCCCAACTCGAAGCCATAAGGGCACGTAAACGCCTGACTCTGGAATTAACAGGTTCTGCAAGATTTTCAGGCACTTATGACTACTGGGACGATAAAGCCCATAACGAAAGCCTTGCCCTGAACGCCTCGAAATTGCTCTATGACACAGGCAGAAATAGATTACAGCAGGAAATCCAGTACGAGAATTTATTAGGCTCTCAGGAAAGCGAGAGAAATACACGCATAACAGTAGCTGCTAACGCTAAGAAAGCCTATTATGACTTAGTCCTCAAGTTCCTGAATCGTGATGTTGAACGCGAGAAAGTCAAGAACCTCGAAGAACACCTGACACATGCCCAAGGTCTTTATGATGTCGGTCAAAGCCCTTATATTGACGTTACCAAAGCACAGACTGATTTGGCAACTGCAAAGGTCTCTCTGATGAAGGCCGAAAACGATATTCTTGTCTCTCAGGAAAATCTCAGGGTCGCTATGGGTACTGACATTAAAGGCGTATTCAACGTTGCCCTGTCTACCCAGTTATTGCTCCCTCAACCTGCTCAGGACTTTGACACACTCGTAAATATTGCCCTGAATGACAGACCGGATTACCAGAAAATGCTCCATGACGTAAAAGGCTCAGAGTTGTCAGTCAAGAACGCAGCCCGGACAAGTTCGCCTACGATTACAGGTTCTGCCGG
>JAFSQO010000114.1 GCA_017446645.1 Synergistaceae bacterium
ACTATTCACAGGTTATTAGGCTTCACTCCGGCTGGCTGCGATAAAGACGAGAATAACCCGTTAGAGGGCAGTTTGCTGATAGTTGATGAATGTTCCATGATTGACATAAGCCTGATGAATCGCCTGTTGAAGGCCGTCCCCTTAGAGATGAGTTTAGTCCTGGTCGGTGACGTTGACCAGCTGCCAAGCATAGGGCCGGGCAGGGTCTTCGCGGATATTATTGATTCAGGGATAGTGAACTGCACAAGACTCACGACTCTGCACAGACAGGGAGCAGGAAGCACTATAGCAAAGAATGCTCACAGAATTAATGACGGTAAAATGCCGTTCCTGAATAGCTATGATAACTCAGACTTTTACTTTACTGAGATACCGGAGCAGGAAGTCGCAGCTGAATACATAATCAGTATGTGCCTGGAATTAATGCAGCCCAATGAAAACGGCAATTATCCTGACGTTCAGGTTCTTTCACCAATGAGAAAGGGCATTGTAGGGATCAATAATCTAAATCTCATGCTTCAGGAAGTCTTGAACCCTGTACAATATTCGGAGAATGATGTTTACAGGAAAAATCCGTTATTAATCAGACGGGGCGAGACGGAATACAGGCTCAATGATAAAGTCATGCAGATTCGCAATAATTACACTAAAAGCGTGTTCAATGGCGATATTGGCAGAATTAGCCATATCAACAGGGAAGATAATAAACTCACAGTAACTTTTGACGAAGGCAGAAACGTAGATTATGAATACTCTGACCTTGAAGAGCTGGTGCTGGCTTATGCAATTACTATTCATAAATCACAGGGCAGCGAGTATGATACGGTCATATTGCCGATTATGAAAGCGCAATTTGTTATGCTCCAGAGAAATTTGCTGTATACAGCAGTTACTCGTGCTAAGAAAAAATTAATCATGACTGGTGAAGGGGCGGCAATTTATATAGCAGTGAAAAATAATAAGATCGCACAGAGAAATACAAAGCTGCTTCAGAGGCTGCAAACCAGTGAGACTAGAGAATCTGGTGATGACGATAGTGATGATTATTATGATGAGTAAAAATTTTTTGACATAGTACTTCTTTACAGGTAAAATACACGCTGAAGTTGCAAAGTAAATAAAGCAAGTAAATTAGAATTATTTAGGAAATTTATGAAGGAAAGGAGATTTTGCAGAATGGATTTAGTGAATAAAAACATCATCAATACAACACTCGCACTACTAGCAAGACATGCTGCGGAGTCTCCGGAGTGTGTTTAGTTATACGCGATCTCACACTCATTAAACAAAAGCACATAATACGGAGATTCTGAGAATGCCAAAATTTTTTCAGACTCTCCGTTTTTTATTAGCATTATTATTATTGGGAGGCATTACTCTTTATGCGAAAAATAAAAATATTCGATACTACTTTACGAGACGGCGAACAGTCCCCCGGCTGCAGCATGAATCTCAGTGAGAAAATAGTCCTGGCCAAACAGCTCGAAAAGCTCGGCGTTGACATAATCGAGGCAGGTTTCGCTATTTCCTCGCCTA
This sequence comes from Synergistaceae bacterium, assembly GCA_017446645.1. GTDB lineage: Bacteria > Synergistota > Synergistia > Synergistales > Aminobacteriaceae > JAFUXM01. The sequence goes on from JAFSQO010000114.1 coordinate 1,537, forward strand.
TGGATTTCAAGAGCGTTCAGGCAATTGCTCAGGCTGCTCCGGAATGCACGATAGCAAGTCTTGCACGCTGCAACAAGAATGACATTGACACGGCATGGGAGGCTGTAAAGGACGCTAAGAAGCCCAGAATTCACGTATTTATCGCTACCAGTGAAGTTCACATGAAGTATAAATTACGCATGACACCCGAACAGGTTTTGCAGGCTATTACTGATATGGTAGGCTATGCAAAGTCCAAATGTCCTGATATAGAATTCTCGGCAGAAGATGCATCACGTTCTGACAGGGAATTTCTCTCTCAGGCATTCTCGAACGCAATCGCAGCTGGTGCAAACACGATTAACGTCCCTGACACAGTGGGGTACTCTACGCCTCAAGAAATGGGAGAGTTAATAAATTATCTTCGCGAACATGTTGCAGGTATCGAAAACGTAGATATTTCAGTTCATTGCCACAACGATTTGGGAATGGGTACAGCTAACTCACTCGCATGTGTCAAAGCAGGAGCTACCCAGGTTGAATGCACAGTAAACGGAATTGGTGAACGTGCCGGAAATGCAAGTCTTGAGGAGATTGTCATGGCATTGAGGACGAGACGCGATTTTTACGATGCTGACACGAATATTAACACCAGAGAAATTTACAAGTCCAGCAGGTTACTCAGCAATATAACAGGTGTCCCCATAGCTCCGACAAAGGCTATAGTTGGAGCTAATGCATTTGCTCACGAGGCAGGAATTCACCAGCACGGAATGATCACGAATGCCCAGACTTATGAAATCATGAACCCTGACGAGATCGGCATACCTCACAGGGCATTAGTATTAGGGAAACATTCAGGAAAACATGCCCTGCGTGAAAGGCTTGAGTCAATGGGCTATGAGATTCCGGATGATGAGCTGGAAGATATTTTCACGCGCTTCAAGAAACTTGCTGACGAGAAAAAGACAGTAACAAGCTCCGATTTAGAAGCACTCACACTTCACAGATCAAGAATCATAAGACCCGAATCAGGTGAAAGTTCTGTGCCGTTCTGCCAGCTGGTGAGTCACTCTATTACTTCCGGCAGCGGAGTCCCCAAAATATCATACGTCCAAATCAGACGCTCTGACACGAATAAACTCATGGATGGCGTTGAGTCAGGTGCAGGGCCTCTTGATGCTGCGTTCAAAGTCATCAACAAGATGCTCGGTGTTGAAGCAAGGCTTGAGGACTTCAGCATAAGATCCGTCACTGAAGGCGAGGACTCAATCGGTGAGGCTGTCGTGAAAATCTCCAGTGCGTCAAGCGGTGAAATGTACACAGGCTCAGGAATTTCTACGGACATTGTAGAGGCATCACTTGCTGCATATATCGCAGGGATTAACAAAATGTTCGATGAAGAAAGAGCAGTGGTTAGTGACTAATTCACATCTTTTGCCTGATTGCTGAACTTGTGCAATAACTTTAACGCCTCTATCGGGGTGATATTATTCACGTCAATAGAGGCCAGCTCTTCGATAATAGCATCACTCTCAGGAGACAGCAGCATAATCTGACGCTTCAATGCCTTCTGCGGTAACGGTGCAGGAATTTTCTCAGGCGCGATATTAGTTCCCTCACGCTCGAATAACTCAAGCAAATCAAACGCACGACGCAGCACTATATCAGGAAGTCCGGCCAATCTCGCAACTTCAATGCCGTATGAACGGGACGCCGGGCCTTCTATGACCTGATGCAGGAATAATATCCCTGAATCATTCTCGCTCACCTTCATTGAATAATTCTTTATGCCGGGTAATCTTTGCTCCAAACACGTTAATTCATGATAGTGTGTAGCAAATAAGACCCGTGCCTGCGAAAGATTCAGGTGTTCTATCACTGCCCATGCTATGCTCATGCCGTCAAACGTTGAGGTCCCGCGTCCTACTTCGTCGAGAATTATCAGGCTCTTATCCGTCAAGTTATTCAAGATATTCGCAGTCTCAAGCATTTCTATCATGAAAGTTGAATTGCCCCGTAATAAATCATCACGCGCCCCTATTCGAGTAAAAATCTTATCTACAAGTCCGATAGATGCACTCTCAGCAGGAATGAACAAGCCAGCCTGTGCCATGATAGTCAATAAAGCAGTCATTCTAAGCCATGTCGATTTACCTGCCATGTTTGGACCGGTCAGGATAATTATTCGCGATTTATCATCAAGTTTTACGTCATTAGGTGTAAAGCCTGATATAGTCTCGATTACAGGGTGACGGCCATTAATTATATTTATTGACGATGACTCGTTGATTACAGGACGCACGTAATTCCTCTCACGAGCCAGGACTGCACATGACACTACGCAGTCAAGAAGGCCAAGCAAGCGGCCAGTTAATTGCAAGTCCTTGCTATATGATAAAACTTTCTCAATGACCTGATTATATAACTCGTTCTCTATTCTGGAAATTTCGCCCTCACTGGAACTCATGCGGGCCTCGAAATCCTTTAGCTCCGGCGTGGTGTATCTCTTTGCGTTGACTAGGGTCTGGGTCTGCCTGAAGTATTCAGGGGTTATCGTCAGTCCTCCCTTGCCTGCCTCAAGATAATAGCCGAAAGCGTTTGTGTAGCCTGCCTTGAGTTTCGGGGTCTGTGTGTTGAATCTTTCACGTTCGAGATATTCTGCAAGCCAAGCCTCGCCGTCTGAAGAGATTTTACGCCACTTGTCGAGTTCTGAGTTAAAGCCGGATTTTATGACGTTGCTGTTACTTCTAGTCAAACTCGCCTCGAGAGCATTCTCAAGATACGTGCTAATCTCGTTCAAATCAGGAATTTTGCCGATAATCTCAGCTAATACAAGAGAAGAGTTTCCTAAATCTGGGGAGGTAAGTACCCCCCTAAATCCCCCCTTATCAGGGCGGGACTTGTCTGCGGTCACATTAATTGCTTTTATATAAGGGATAATTCCCAATGTGTCACGTATTGCAGCCAAATCCAAAGGTGTAGCAGTTCCCAGGGCAAGCCTTGACAGTGAGCGTTCGATGTCACGGGTTCCTGAGAGCAAATCCGCAAGTCTTGAGCATTCAGCAGAATCATTAACTAGCGAATCTATTGCAGCCTGTCTCTTCTTAATCTTGGCTATGTTCATCAAGGGCCGTAACAGCCAGTCCCTTAACGTCCGCCTTCCCATAGGTGTCCGGGTCTTGTCAAGCGATTGAAGGAGTGAGACACTCTCACCTGAGACTTCGGGGATAACCTGAAGATTTATGATCGCTGAACTGTCAAGGCTCATTCTGTCCCTGACTAATAACGGCGATAACTTCAGAATATCGTTTATGTTCGTGAACTGTGTCGCAGTCAAGTAATCAAGCACAGCACCAGCACAACTCACGCATGGGTCTGACTCGTTAATACCAAAGCCCTCAAGACGTGATGAATTCAACGCAGCCTTTAACTTTTCGGAAGCATTCGTTAATCTAAAACTCTCAGGACTTACAGGCACAAGATTATATTCCCTTAATGAGTCCGGTAATTGCCTGGTATTAGAAGGGTAAAGAATTTCACCAGGAGCAAACGCTATAATCATAGTCAAAGCGTCATGAGCCGGTAAAGTTCCCGCCTCAAGGCTTCCTGTATCAACTGATAATAACGCAAGCGAGATTTTATTCTTGACGGGATAAATTGCTGCAAGATGACCTGCAAATTCACTTTCAGGGACATAAGTTCCCGGTGTTGCTACACGAATTACCTTGCGTTCGACAAGTGAGCCTGCCTTGGCTTCTCCCTGCTGCTCACAGATTGCTGCACGGTAACCTGCCTTGATTAATCTATCGAGATAGGTATTCAGGGCATGATGAGGAATTCCGCACATCGGTATCTTTTTCTCAGGGTCACGAGCTGTCAGTGCTATGTCCAGAGCTTTGGAGGCTGCCCTTGCATCATCAAAGAATAATTCATAAAAATCCCCCATTCTGAATAATAACAGGGCATCAGGATATTCCTGCTTGAATGATCTATATTGTTCGAGCCACGGTGTTATTTTTACGTTTTCAGGTATCATGATTTATTTACTTGTTGTTTTCCCAGTTTAGTGCATGAATAATTTTAGCATATAAATCATTAACGTAATTTTTTCTCAGGTCTGCAATTATCTCGCGGATTTTTGCCCTGTGAGTATAGCCTGCAAACGGACATGTTGATTTCATAACGGGTAATTCAAGGCGTTTAACTTCGTCAATAATCATCGCTTCAGTTGAGAGAACCAAGGGCCTTATAACGTGAACACCTGTACGAGACATGAAGGCAGTCGGCATGAAACTTTGAGAGCGTCCTGTGTGAAAGAGATTCAGGAAAAAAGTTTCTACAGCATCGTCCATTGTGTGACCCAGTGCCAACTTGTTGAAGCCGTTAGAAGCTGCCCAATTGCTGAGAATTCCCCGCCTCATGTTTGCGCAAAACGAACATGGCGATTTCTCCTGACGCAAATTTATTATCTCGATTATAGGCTGAGTGTGAATATAGTAATCTATGTCATGAACCCTGCAATATTCTTGAAGGGGAGCGGTATTCATTTCGTCATTAATTTTCACGGTCAAAGCAGCCAGATTAAACTTGACCGGTGAGTGAGCTTTGAAGTGATTCAGGGCGTGCAGCAATAATAAACTGTCCTTGCCTCCGGACAGAGCAACGAGGACTTTATCGTTCTGGTCAATCATGCTGTAATCTGATAAAGCCTTGCCGATTGAGCGTCTTAGGGAATGCGATAATTCGTAATCTTTCATGTGATAATTATGCCATTTGCCTAATACGGCCACGATGTGATAAATATTTCGGAGTAGGGCAATCTCTGACTCAGATAAGCAAAAATCTCTGAGCCAAACAGGAACACTATAAAGCAGCCAATTGAAAGAAACGGCACAAGAGGCAACGTCTCGCCCCTGCCCCAGTGAAGTCTGCCGATTAGCATTAATACTATAGCCCAGAGTCCTCCGGTCATGATGCCGAGATAAAAAGCAAGAATGGTGAACTTGAAGCCCAGAACTGCCCCGGCTCCTGCCATGAAGACAGCATCACCCCAACCCATGCCGCCGCGTGAGAGAATGATTATCAAGGCAAAGACAGCCCAGCCAGTGAATGCTCCGGCTAAACCGTCAAGGACTGCCCAGTATCCTCCGGCAATTCGGATTAGCAAAGCAATTACTCCGGGAGCAAGTGCAAGGACATCAAAGACATCACCGGATTCAAAGTCAGTCAGTGAATTAACGATGAGTCCGCAAGTCCCTACGAGGCATAATAGACATGACCATGCTGTGCCGAGCTTATAAGTGATAGAGACGAATGCAAGACAGGTGATTAACTCGACCAGGAAATACCGGACCGAAAACTTTTTGCCGCAGTGAATGCACCTGCCCTTCTGGATAATATAAGAGACTAAAGGGATTAACTCGCGGACTCCCAGTACATGACCGCAGGATTCGCAAACGGATCTTTCTTTGCCCCACCATGAACGGCCCTGAATGCTCCTGTGGGCTACGACATTCAAGAACGAGCCTAAACATGCGCCGAGTATTGCGGAATTGATGATAAGCATTATCTCCATCTTGGTTTCCTTTGGTAGATTTCTCCGCCGTACATTGTTTGTTTGGTCTTCATCTTCATTTTGTCGAGTTCATCGCCGAATTTCCGAGCCATTATCTGTCTGGGTGAGTGAATGACCCCGTTGTTCTTGTTGTTTTTCTTCAGGTATAACTCAATGTCCCTGTCAAGCCAGCCCATCTCTAATAATTCCTGAATGTCCCTTGGGTCAGCACCGATTAAGTCAGCAAGTTGAACCATGTCAAATTTTTCGTCAGTGTTGTCCCTTAAGTAATCATGAGCATGAGTGTAAACCTCCTCAAGCCTCCTGAAGCATGTCAGGCAGACGTTGAGTCCTTCGGAATTGAAGGCACGCCCGCAAAGTTTGCAGCTCTTCAGCATTTACTCAGAACCTCCCCTTTTGTAGATTTTTCCGCCGTAGCTTGTAACGTTCTTGCGTCTGTTCAGCTTCTCTATCTCGTCATTAAACTTTATCGCAAGCATCTGGCGAGGTGAAAGTCCTTTGCCGTAAGTCTGCATGTCGCGCTCAATGTAGCCGAACTTGATTAGCTCCTGAATGTCCGCAGGTTTAACGCCCGCCACGTTAGCAAGATAATTTATGTCGAAGTTGCCTTCGTTGTCGTTCTTAATGATTTCATGCAGCTTGTTGTAGAGTTTCTCGATTCTCTGGAGACACTCGAAGCAAAGCTCTCTGTGATGATCTGTATCGAAGACCTTGCCGCATGATTTACAGGCTGCTAATGACATTTTTAAATCACTCCTCAAAGAAATAATAATAATTTTACCTGAAAGCACGCAATTTTTTTTTTTATAATCGGATTTAATTTATCTTTTCGTGAGTGAGATAATCAACGAGACAAGAAGGCAGAGCAATATTACTGGATAACTTCAAATTTTCGTTTGAGATTTTCTGAAGCAAAGAGACATGAAATATCAATTTTCTTTGCAGAATAACATGGCGTTATGCAGTAACATTTTTGTGGAATCTCTTTTTTAAAAATTGCTAGAACTCTTTTTTGCGGTCGTACCGATATGTCTCTGATGTCTTCACGTAGTAAAGTGTTAGGAATATAATAATTATTTTCCTTTACGAAACCCATACAAGCATAAATGTTCCCCGCTATTTTTTCTGTGTAAAGAACAGATTTGGTGTGATCGTAAACTCCAACCATTTTGGCACATGTTTGAATTTTCATTAGTTGCGGAAGTACTGACAATTTCATTTCAGTAGTCCCGTTATCTGCGAACGAAAAATCAGAAGGGCTTAATTTCCCGTGCAAACATCTTTCGTAAAAGTCAACACTCCCGAAAATTCTATCCTCGAAAATTCTAACGCCAGTCAAGTGCAAAAAATTTCTTGGAAGAAAGGAAGCTTCAAAAAATTCAGGAGATTTTTCTGCTCCGAAAATGAAAAGCAGATTTTTGTTCTCTAAATTTTTGTTATAAATTTTAGCTGCTTCAGTAATAATTTTTATTGCTTGTTGCTTTTTCATAAAATATTCCCTTCAACATTCCAAAAGGGAGCGAATACACCTCAGCACACTCAGCTCCCTATTGACGGCTGATTTTTCTGCTGTCCGCCAGCAATCGGCACATTCGTCCGATAAGAACGCAAATTTTTCTGTTGTCTGCCAACGACCGACACATAAGTTCGGTAAGAATTTCGGATTTAGATGTCAGCCCATCAAATGACTTACATTTTAAAAGTATTATAACGTGCAATTAACAATTTGGGAAATTTTTTCGTCTGTATTATTATATTATGTAAAAAAATTTTTTATTGTTTTAAGGAGAAATTAGTCACGCTGAAAATATTTATCAGGTTCTTGAGAGTCCTGCCTCATAGATTTGCAGTCATGTCAGGCGGCTTTTTGGGGAGGGTTTTGCATTTATTCTTATGGAAGAAAGTTGACCGCTGCGAGTCTCGCTGTGTTACTGCACTGGGAGTCGGTGTTACTGTTGCCAGAAAGATAATCAGGGACTCGTTCATTAATCTGGGAAGGTTTGCCGTCGAGTTCGTGAGATTTCCTGTAACAAAAAAATATGTCCGGGAGCTTGCAGACTTTCCTGATTCGAGTAAAAAACTTTTTCGTGAGGCTTTATCGCGCAATCACGGAGCTATCTTACTCGTTGCTCACATGGGGAACTGGGAGCTTGCCGCAATGAGGGTTATCGCCGAAGGTTTCCCACTTCACGTAGTCTACACGCCTCAGAGAAATAATGACGGTGCAGATGACTTCATCGAGAATATACGCGTCAATGACATCGGTATGAAATTAATCAACGGTGACGGGAAAAATCTCCGCGACATCTTCAAAGCCCTCAAAGCAGGCGAGACTGTAGTTATAATGCAGGACCTCGATGCCCGAAAGGACGGGGTAATCACAAAATTTCTTGGCCTCGATGCAAGCACCCATGAGGGAGTTGTCAGGCTCTATAACAGATTCAAGTGTCCTGTCATACCCGTGCATATGACACGTGATTATGATAATCCTGTTCATCATCATGTTATCTTCACGGAAATTCTAAGCGATAGACTTGATAAAAACGGCAGAGTCTTCGGCGAGGATTTGATTGCTTCACTTGAACTTTGCAATACTGTAATAGAAGAATGGATAAAGGAGACCCCAGAACAATGGATGTGGCTAATGGATCGATGGGAATCTACCCAGAAAAAGATATGATACTGGCACTTGACCCAGGACGCGACAAAACAGGCTTTGCGTTTGTTGACATGCAGGGTAATTTATTGGCCTCCGGAATATTTGAAAGTTCACAGCGCGATAAGTTCTTCGAGAATCTTGGCGGAGGGATTTCTTTTCTTGAAGGCAATGCAGAGAGAATAGCCCACTCGCGAGTAAAATTTATCGCACTTGGTAACGGAACAGGCAGCAAGGAGTTTCATGATTACGTTAAAAGAGTCACTGATTATGAAATCAAGGTCGTCAACGAGAAAAACACGACTCTCGAAGCAAGAGAACTTTACTGGCGACTGCACGAGCCGAGTTTCTTGATGAGGCTGATTCCCAAAAATCTGCGTGTCCCTGATAGAATCCTTGATGACTTGGCTGCATGGGCGATTGGATTACGTGCTTTGAAAGTCCTGCGTGAAAAAATATAGAGATATAAGCGCGAATAGGCTATAATAATGCAAATTCAAAAAATCGTTACATATATTTTACAGGGAGGGAGATTAATTTAGATGGCCGGTATGGATAAACTTGTCGCTCTCGTGAATAGTTTTGCATCGGCTGTTCTGTCCGTAGGGCGAGAGGTGGGGCTTGATATCACCCTCAACAAATCGAAAGTATCTCCAGGTATTAAAGTAGAAAATATCTGCACGGCAGCATTAATCGTCGTGGTAGGGGTCGGCTCAAGAGGGACAGTAAACATAATGCTCAACAAAGAAGGCTTTGAGAATATCATCAATGCAATGTCAGGCGGAATGATTAAGCCCGTTCTTGGTGATGATGTTTCCATGAGCGTAAT
>JAFSQO010000115.1 GCA_017446645.1 Synergistaceae bacterium
ATGCTCTTGCTGCAGTTTGGGACACTGATTCTTGCAAATGCTGCATGGCTTGACGGGAGTAAATCTGCTTTTCAGAATAAACTCGTGAATTTCCTGGCAAAACTCTCGTTATTATGCCTTCCCATATATACAGGATTATGCATTTACTCTCTTGGAATTCGTGTCGAACAATACGGTCTTACAGTAGACAGGGTTCAGGCGTTTTTCCTCGTCATAGTAACAGGAATATGGGGACTTGGCTGTGCTGGTGCTGTCCTGCTCAACAAGTGGCCGGAGTCAATAGGCAGGGTCAACATTGCTTCAGTTGCGATTATGGCTGTGATTACCGTTGCAATGAACTCGCCTTTGCTGGATCCATTCAGGTTAGCAGCATATAATCAGGCCGAGAGACTCAAGAGCGGGAAGATTTTGCCCCAGGATTTCGATTATATTTACACTAGATTTAATCTTGGTCGTTACGGTAATAAAGTCCTGATGTCGTTGCTCCAAAAAGGCGATTATTCTGTCAAGAAGGGCGTAGAAGCTGCAATGTCAGTAGAACCTGCTGAGTATCTTGATTACACCCTGAATAATATTCCCCCTGAACTTGTAAGGCGCGAGATTATTTCAGGTGCAAAAGTTTACCCTGAAGGCTCAAGACTCAATGATGATTACGTAAAATTCTTTGTCTCTGAATGGAAACGTGACAGCTCAGTCTTTCATGATGTCAACAGCGCGAATGATATTGCCTTCATGTTCATTGATGCCCAGAAAGATTCGCATAACCTGATATTATTCACTGAGGAGTCAGGGCTTGTTTATACACTAAGCCGGGACATTAAGCCATTGGGAGTAATTAACGGCAAATTCGACTTGTCAGAGCTTGATAACACTAAAGCTGTCGAGTCAAACTTAATGGATATTCAATCAGGCAGCAAGACCTACCAAATCTTGAAGCTGGAATAATTGCTATGTTTATTCGCAAAAAATTTTCACGTGTAAAGCAAAATCACTTGACAAGTAACGCGTTAAATCTTTATAATCTCGCTATCATGATAGATGACATCAAGAACAAAGACAGCGATATTTTGAAGCGCAGGATATATTTTAATTTGCTATATGATTTCTACTCGCCTTTATTAACTGACAGACAGAGAAAAGTCTATGAAACTTTGTGCTTCTCTGACCTGACACTGAGCGAGGCGGCGGAAGTTCTTGGCATCAGTCGGCAGGCTGTGTATATGCTCGCTAACAACGTAATGCAGAAACATGAAGGCATTGAACGCGACTTATGTTTTGCAATGAACACTCGGCAGCTCGAGGACAGAATAAAGCGTCTCGAACATGAAAACAAATCGCTTCGTGAGAAATTAAGACTTGCTAATATTAAAGATTAAAGAAGGAGGGGAATTTTATCATGTTTGACTCACTGAAGGAAAAACTTGCAGCTGTGTTCTCAAAGCTGGGCAGCAAAGGAAAACTCTCGGCAGAAGACGTTGATAATGCATTGCGTGAAGTCCGACGATCCTTGCTCGAAGCTGACGTTGATTTCAGAGTCGCCAAAGACTTAATCGCAAAGATTCGTGAAAGATCCACAAGCCTCGAAGTCCTTGAATCAATCACAGCAAACGAAAGAATTTCCGCAATTGTCTACGAAGAGTTAATCTCAACAATGGGCAAGGGCGTTCCCCTTATAATCTCACCTAAACCCCCGACGGTTATCTTAATGGCAGGTCTTCAGGGTTCGGGAAAGACAACGACAACAGTCAAGCTCGCACGCTACTTGAAAAATTCTCATAATCCATTGGTTGTTGCATGTGATTTGCGCCGTCCTGCTGCAGTCGAACAGTTAAGGGTCTTGGCTGAAGCAGCAAAAGTTTCTTTCTATGGTCCGGAGAGCGCGAAAGATTCTGACGTCCTGAAAGTCGTAAAGAACGCGGCCAAGTTCGCAGAGTCCCATATGAATGACGTGATAATTCTCGACACTGCAGGCAGACTTCACATTGACGAAGAGTTAATGACAGAGTTAAAGAATATTGCTCAGGTTTTGCCACCTCACGAGAAATTATTAGTCGTAGACTCAATGATGGGGCAGGAAGCTGTCAATTCTGCAAAGTCTTTTCATGAGTTATTAAATCTTACTGGCCTAATTTTGACCAAAATGGACGGCGATTCACGCGGAGGCAGTGCCTTAGCAATCAGAGCCGTAACCGGAGTCCCTGTGAAATTCGCAGGAATGGGCGAGAATACTGACGCTCTGGAAGTCTTTAACCCTGAACGCATGGCCGGAAGAATTATGGGAATGGGAGATATTCAGGGCTTAGTCGAAAAAGTCAAGGCAGCCGGTATCGTTGATGAAACTGCAATCAAATCCCCCGCTAAACTCGGCCGGGAATTCAATCTCGAAACCCTGTTAAAGCAATTCGAGCAATTGGAAAAACTAGGGCCCCTTGAGAAAATCGCAGGAATGATACCCGGTCTGGACAAGATAAAAAATTTCAAGGCTGACGAAGCAGATTCTGCCATTCTGAGAAAGAACAAGGCTATAATCCAGTCCATGACACCTGAAGAGAGACGCAACCCCAGAGTGATAAAAGGCTCCAGACGCAGGCGAATAGCACAGGGTTCTGGCACGTCGGTCCAAATGGTAAATCAGTTATTAGCCCAGTATGAACAGATGAAAAAGTTGTTCAAGTCTTTTTCTGGTTCAGGCGGCAGCAGAAGGCTGAAGTCGTTATTCGGCGGTTTTGGCAGGTAAAAGCAGCTGCAGGAAAAAATAATTATAGTAGTCAAAATTCTAACAGGAGGTGCAAATTTAAGAATGGCGGTAAAGATTCGTTTGTCGCGTCAGGGCAGAAAGAAAGCTCCTTTTTACAGATTAGTCGTAGCGGATGAACGTTCGCCGAGAGACGGAAAATTTATAGAGCTTATTGGAACGTATAACCCTATGACGGATCCGGCATCAGTAAATATCAACGAGGAGCGTGCTCTTCACTGGCTGAAGAACGGTGCATTACCTTCAGACACGGCGCGCGGGCTTTTAAAGAAGCAGGGAATCTGGGACAAATTCAA
>JAFSQO010000116.1 GCA_017446645.1 Synergistaceae bacterium
AGGTAAATTATTCTCATGAAGAAGTTTTTAGCACTAACGGCGTTATTCGTCCTGTTGGCCTCAGCTACAGCATTTGCAGCACCTTACACAATCACTGTAACTCACATAGTCGACGAAGCCCACTCATGGCACAAGGCTTGCGAGTTCTTCAAGCAGGAAATCGAGAAGCGTTCAGACGGCAAAATCGAGGTCAAGATTTACCCTAACAGCCAGCTCGGCAACGAGATAGACACGATTCAGTCAGCATTAACCGGAGGCGGAGTTGATGTCGTAATCACCGGCGAGTCCATGATGACTTATGTCCCTGAGCTGGGAATTCTGGGAGTGCCCTACCTCATGACAAGCGATGCTCACGTTGAGGCAGTTGCAGGCGGCGAAATCGGCAAGGAAATCGAGAACTTAATGCTCATGGACGGCGCAGGCTTCCGTTGTCTTGCTTACTTCGTCAGAGGCCCCCGCGATGTCACTGCAAACAAGGCAATCCGTACCCCCGATGATATTAAAGGCGTAATCATCAGAACTCCCGCTTCGACAATCACTGTCTCTACTTTTGAGGCATTCGGAGCAAAGCCCACACCTATGGCCTTCTCGGAAGTGTTCACGAGCCTTCAGAGCGGAACTATTCAGGGTCAGGAAAACCCCTTAGCAATGATTAAGTCCGGAAATTTCTATGAGGTTCAGAAGTATCTCTGCAAGACCGAGCATTTACGCACATGGCTGTATTTTGCCCTGAGCGAGCAGACTTTCCAGTCACTTCCTGCTGATTTACAGAAAGTAGTTCTCGAAGTCGGCAAAGAGATGCAGAAGTACGAGCATGAGTTATTCCTGAAAGATGAGGCAGAACTTGAGGGCTTCCTGAAGTCCAAGGGCATGGAGATTATCGAGGACGTTGACCAGGCAGCATTCGCAAAACTCGCTGACGAGGCAATGCAGAAGTTAATGGCTGGTGAGTATAGCTACTTAAAGCCCCTCTATGACAAGATAAAGGCAGTCGAACCTAAATAACATTGATTATTTATTAGCGGGTAGAGAAAATTTATTCACTATCCGCTAGTTTTTATAAGGAGTGATTTATTCGTGAAAATATTGACGAAGATTTATTACTGGCTGTTATCTTTCCTGGCTGTGATTGGCATGATTGGCTATATAGCTGCCGTAGTAGTTCAGGTCTTCAGCCGTACGTTCTTACCAGTCGTGCCGTCATGGACAGAAGAAGCCGCACGCTACTTATTCATTTACTCAGTCGCAGTCGGAGCCGGTGTAGTTTCCATGAAAGACGAATATGCCCGTGTTGACATGTTCACTTCGAGATTTAGCGCAGGTTTCAAGAAGATTTACGAGCTTATAGTGTGCGTAATCCTGATAATATTTGATGTCTATTTAGCGTATTACTCAATGCCCCGCTTTGTTTTCTTAAAGTTCCGAATGGTCTCTACAGCAATGCAAATCCCAATGCAGTGGATAAATTTCTCTGTATTATTATTCGTGGTTCTGCAGGCAGTTTCATATGCTATCAAGATAATTCTGCTCTTGTTTGGGACTGACTCTAAAGAGTTATTTGCCTCACCAGAAGAAGAGACTATAGGCAATTATGAAGTCGAGGAGGTCATTAAATCATGAGTGTAGCTGTCTTATTCCTGAGCTTTATAGCGTTTTTATTTATCGGCTTTCCTGTTGCATATTGTCTTGGAATTTCGAGCCTTCTTTATTTCCTGCTTGAGAACATGCCCCTCGTGACCTTTGCACAGAGATTTTTCTCAGGTCTTGATTCATTCACGTTATTATGCATTCCCGGCTTCATGTTGGCAGGTAACCTCATGAACACAGGAGGAATTACTTATCAGATAGTGAAATTCTGCGACAAAGTAATCGGCCATATTAGAGGCGGTCTCGGTCTTGCCAATATCGGAGCTTCTATGATATTTGCGGGAGTTTCCGGTACAGCTGCTGCGGACGCTGCGTCTTTGGGAGGCATTCTAATACCTGCAATGGTAGAGGACGGTTATGACGCTGACTATTCAGTTGCCGTAACTGCTGCAAGTTCCTGCATTGGGCCTATAATCCCCCCTTCAGTGCCAATGATTATGGCGGGGACTTTGACGGGCATTAGCGTCTCAAAAATGTTCGTTGCCGGAGTAATTCCCGGTATCCTAATGGGACTTGGAATGATGGTAGTTGCATGGTTTATCTCGGTTAAGCGCAATTATCCCAAGAACGAGAGACGGGCAACTTTGCGTGAAATCATTTCGTCAGGCCGTGAGGCATTCTGGGCATTATTGATGATGGTCATAATTCTTGCAGGTATCTTGACGGGAATAGTTACGCCTACTGAAGCGAGTATAATTGCAGTGTTATACGCGTTATTCGTTGGCTTCTTTATTTATCGCGAGTTGAGCATTAAGTCAGCCCTCACAGTAATTCGTGACTCAATGGTCGGAGCAGCTGGCATAATGGTTCTTGTAGGTTTTGCAAATGTATTCGCCTATGTCCTGACAAAAGAGCAAATTCCGACTATGATAGCCGAGTGGATTTTGTCGATTACGAATAATAAATTTGTAATCCTGCTCATAATCAATATATTCCTGGTCTTCGTAGGCTGTTTCATGGAGACTATAGCAGCGTTGACGATATTATTCCCTGTCTTGCTTCCAGTCGTAACTTCAATCGGAGTAAGTCCCATTCAGTTCGGAGTAATGTGTGTCTTAAATCTCGTAATTGGCTTGACTACGCCCCCTGTTGGAGTGTGTTTATTTATCACGACATCAATCGGCAAGATTTCTATTGCACAGGGAACGAAGGCTATAATCCCGTTCTTAATCTGCAATTTCGCAGTTTTGTTATTAGTAACGTATTGTCCTCCGGTTACGTTATGGCTGGTGGGCTTGCTGTATGGAATTTAACGAGGTGAAAAAATTATGAAAGCAGTACAAATCGTAAGACCCAATGAGTTAAGAATAATCGACATGCCAAAGCCTGAAATCAGCGAGCATGATAACGTTCTCGTAAAAATCAAGGCTTCAGGTATATGCGGTTCAGACGTAGGAATTTATCACGGAACTAACGCGGCAGCAACGTATCCCAGAGTTATAGGCCATGAGATAGTCGGCGAGATTGTCGAGGTCGGCTCAAACGTCAAGACCCGAAAAGTCGGCGAACGTGTAATCATTGACCAGGTAACAGCCTGCGGACATTGTTATGCCTGCAAAAAGTCGCGTCCTAACGTCTGTCATAATTTGCAGGTTCGAGGCGTTCACATTGACGGCGGTTATCGTGAATTCATGGCAGTCCCTGAGGGAGATTGCTATGTTATACCGGACTTTCTTGAATATCGTGATGCAGTCATGATAGAGCCAACTACTATAGCAGTACAGGCATGTTCACGGGCCGGACTTGAGTCAGAAGATGACGTGTTAATAATTGGCGCAGGAGCACTTGGAAGCAGTTTGCTCAGGATAGTGAAGCTCTTTAACCCTCACAGCATAATCATGGCAGATATTGACGAAGCCAGACTTGACGAGGCGTTATCTAAGGGAGCTACTGCAAAGATTAATTCACGTAACGAGGATTTAGTGAAGCGAGCGAAAGAATTAACAGGAGGATACGGCCCTACAGTGACGATTGATGCAGCCTGTGTTAAGGGCAGTTTGCTCAGTGCATGTCAGGCAGCGGGCAATGCAACAAGGGTTATAACAATGGGATTTAGTGTAGCACCTGATGAGATAAACCAGTTTGTTATAACGTCTAAGGAGCTTGATATACGAGGCTCAAGGCTTCAGAACAGGAAATTCGGCGAAGTCATAAAACTAGTCAATGAGCATAAAGTTGACTTGAACGGCGCAGTGTCTCATACATTCCCGTTTTTGGAGGCTCAGAAGGCTTTTGATTTTGTTGACAGCAGGGATCCTTCAATCAGGAAGATTTCTCTGATATTCGATTAACTATAAAAGACAACTCCCCCTCAATCTCTCAAGGGGGAAAATTTTTATAGATTGCTCACGTACTCGCATTCTTGGGGCGTTGAATACTGTACGTTGAAGACTTTACTGCCGTCCCGAATTTCCAGCGTCTCGGCCTTA
>JAFSQO010000117.1 GCA_017446645.1 Synergistaceae bacterium
GAATATCAACGAGATTATTAACAGCCAGTTAGTACCTGACAGGAACACACGCAATTTTTTCTCAACCTCGATTCTTGTGATTAATTAACGGTTCAAGTTCTGCGATTAAGACAGCTGCGAAAATCAACGCACAGCCCAATGCCATCTGAAACGAGACAACCTCACTCAGAAATAAAACGCTGCTAATGAGGCCAAATACTGACTCAAGGCTCATGATTATCGAAGCGTGACTTGGCTTTGCATATTTCTGGGCACATATCTGAATCATGTAACAGCCGAACGTGCAGAACACAATCATGAATAACAACCCGTAAATCGTGTGCATGTTGATTAACTCAGTCCGAGTCTCGAAGATTAACGAGCTGATGAATGCCATGACAGACAGCGTAACAAATTCCGTGAAGCTAAGAACTATAGGGTCAGAATTTCCTGCGTAATGACTTATCGCTATAATCTGAACAGCAAACGAGAACGCGCAGATTATTGTCAGAAAATCACCCCTGTTGAAGCCCCCTGACATCTCATCGCCTGCAAGAAAGTACATTCCAGCAACACAGAGACAAGCTGCAAAGAGAGTCACCCAGCCGGGAAATTTTTTCTTGACTGCCCAGATTATTAACGGAACTAGCAGGACATAAATCGCGGATATAAATGCAGAACGTCCGCCCCCGATATAATTCATGCCGACTGTTTGAGTCCCTATGGCAATAAATAATAATGCCCCGATAATTGCGCCTCCCTTAAGGACTCTCATGAATGACTTGTTAATCCTCTCGTAAAAAAAGACGTAAATCAACAAGGCTCCGGCAGAAAATCTCAGGAACAGCAACCAGCAGGGCGGGTAGTAATTCACAAGGACCTTCATGACGGGAAAGCTCAATCCCCAGAATAACGCGCAGTAGAACAGGCCAAGGTCAGCGAGCATTACTTGATTCTCCTGGCTTCGAGATAATATCTTTTCTCCTGAGCATGTCCCATTGAGAAAGTTTTTCGGGGCAGGACACCTGACTCAGAAATCACCCGGAAGAATTCGAGCGTGGCTTTAGAGTCAAACGGGGGCATCTCGAAACCTACGCAGCCGAACTCGTGCGATAATTCTTTCAGGACATCAAGGCCATGAATGTAATCAATCGTGAAATTCTTCTCGTCAAGATACTTTTGCAGGACTATCAACGCCGAAGCTCCGAGACTCTTGTCTATGTAAATAATCTCTTCTTTGTCGTCATGATAAATCTTAATCGGCCATGAGTTATTCTTGTCCTGAGTGCATATAGCATTATTCATTGCGTCAATCAGGTCTTCAGGCAGGACTCCCTTGACGATTCTGTGAATTGGCTCGAACTTGAGGGCATCATCGTGAAGGTTCTCAAGCTCAACCATTGCGTAACGTGCCAGGGGATTTGATTTATCTGCCTCGTAACAAGCCTTAGCCGCTGCGAGTGAGTGATTGCCGTCACCTACAGCAAAGAGTAATGACAGTTCCTGAGATTTGCGTTTGATGTATGCAGCCATTCTCGTATTGAATGCCCTTGCGTTTTCTTCACGGACCAGCCAGCCCTTAATGTTGCCGCCGCCCTGCATTAGCTCGAAGTCGTAAATCTTTCTCATGCTGTGACGCGATATAGTCAATGGCTCTATGAGATTCTTGCGTTCGTCATCACATAGCAGGATAACATGCGAGAGTTCGAGAGCTGCGTTCTCACGAATTGCCTTTCTTGCCGGGATTCTCTCTATTATGGTCTGTTCTGTTGCCCTTATTCTGGACGTTGAGCCGGGTCTGTAGTCGTATTCTTCGAGGTCAATGACTCCGACAATGCCGCGCCTTACTGAGCCGTCAAGTAAAG
Organism: Synergistaceae bacterium; assembly: GCA_017446645.1. Taxonomy (GTDB): domain Bacteria; phylum Synergistota; class Synergistia; order Synergistales; family Aminobacteriaceae; genus JAFUXM01. Next base: position 1,845 of record JAFSQO010000117.1, read on the forward strand.
TGCGTTCGACGTAGATGTATGAATCGTTGAACTTCCTGAGAAAATTCTGTGAAAGATAATCAAGCATACATGAATTTATTTGCGCAATCATTTCCGGAGTCGAGTGCCCTAACATTGCTTCGGGCAGAATCAAGTTATATACGCTCGGTGAATCTCCGGCGAGTTCTCTGACCTTGTTCCAGTACTCCGGCTGAGAGGTGAATTGATCGCAGGCAATGACTGACCATTGAGGCAGCTTGTCTCTCAGGGGAATCAAGAAATCTGCTGAAGTAAAAATATTAATCATTCCATTCTTGCAAAATTTTATAGACACATTTTATTTTGCAGAGTTAAGCGCGTCAATTAGTGCAGATTACGATTCGTTAATGCTTGAATCGGCTTAGTGCTATAATCAGGCAAAAATTTATCACCGGAGAGAAGAGAATATAAACAATGCAAGAATTCTTTAACAAGTACAGGAAAATCATAATCCCGTCCTCAGGTGTTGTCTTGTTCTTAATCACGGGAGCAATTGCCATGTTCATGACGAGTTCGAGTCCGAAAGTCCGTGAAGAGCCTTTGCCTCAAACTCTGCCTCAGACTAAACAAGCTGCTCAAGCTCAAACCGAAGAAATCCCAGAGAGTCCTAAGCCAGATATCGAGCCTCAGCAACAAAAACGTCCTGGTGAAGACTGGTTCGTCTACGTTACAGGGGCAGTACACAAGCCGGGAGTCTACAAACTGCCCGACAACCCGCGGGTCTTTCACGCAATTAACGCAGCAGGAGGAATGACTCTAAAAGCTGACCAGAAATCGCTGAATCTTGCAGAAAAAATTTTTTCGGACGGACTTCATATTCATGTCTTTGAAAAGGGAGAGCGTGAAGCTCAGGAAGCAAAAGCAGCCGAGAAGGTTAGACAAGCAAGAGAATCTGTACGAGAGAGTCAAGTTCAACCGGTCAACGTCAGGGTTCCCGGTGTACAAGTGACTCAGGTTAGCGGCGCAAGGACTCAGACTCAGAGTCAAAACACCGGACTCGTTGATGTCAACCATGCTTCAGAGCAGGAACTTACAAGACTAAAGGGAGTCGGCCCGGCAATTGCGAAGAGAATCATAGAGTTTAGGAAGAACATGGGATCATTCAAGAGTCCCGAAGATTTATTGCAAGTTCGAGGCATTGGCCCTAAAACCCTTGACAAGATGAGATCGCAGATATTAATAAGGTAAATGGAAATCATCAGACGCGCTCCAATGTTTGGAGTCTTGTTCTCACTAGTGTCTTCTCTTGCAGTTTATGACAGGCTCGGAGTCTGGGCGTTTGTTCTGGGAGTTCCGTTATTTTTCACTGGAATATTGTTTTGCTCATACGAAAATGATTTGCCTTCTCAATGGAAATTTTTCGCCTGTTCGTTGATTATTGCCTTGTTGTGCTCGGTCAGAATCTATAACGTAATCTCGCAGCCTCCGGTTAAGCCATACATGTTGCGTGATGTTACAGGCACGGTTGAATTAATCAGGACATGGGGCAGAAGAGGTTATATTGCAGTCATAGGAACTGAACGCGATGGAAAGTTTATAACGAGGCTCCCATTTATGACTCTCATGGAAGGTACAAGAATAAAATTCACAGGACCAGTTACGCCATTGAGACATTCACGTTCAGGAAATGACTTCAGCGAGTTACGTTACTGGGGAGCACGAGGAGTCAAAGGCAGAGTAAAATTATCTTACATGCAGGAATTGCCCGAAAAGTTTTCGATTCACCTTATGCGTTACAAGTTGTCCAGGCTGCTTTCTATCTACATGCCGACTTTAACAGGACGCTACTTAAAGGCTGCGTGGCTTGGTGAACGCGTAGATTTGCTGAATGATATTCATAAAAAATGGGGAACTGTTCA
>JAFSQO010000118.1 GCA_017446645.1 Synergistaceae bacterium
AAGGTGAATTCCCTCAACGTCTCTTGCCAGCAAATCCACTATCTGTTCAGTAGCGTAGGCTATACCGGCTTCTTTGACGGCTCCGGCGTGATGTCCGTATGAGTCAACGAATCGCCTGACCCTTTCAGGAACGGAAGCACCGCACATCTCGACTACTTTGCTTATCTGGGCGGCACTTGTTATTGGCATTATGCCTGCAATAATCGGCTGGGTTATTCCCATGTCCCGGACTCGTTCTTTCCAGGCTGAGAAAATATCGTTGTCAAAGAATAACTGCGATATAAGGCCCTTAACTCCGAGCTTGCATTTCTCTTTCAGGTGTTTCAGGTCATCTTCAACTGATTCTGCTTCCGGGTGCTTTTCGGGATAACATGCTGCGAAGACATCAAAATCATCGCCGTATTCGCCCTTTATGAACTCGATTAATTCAGAAGCATGATGAAACTCTCCTAAATCTGACTCGTCCTTTAAATCCCCCCTGAGAGCCAGAATGTTACGCACGTTATTTGCCTTGAGCTGGTCAAGTATCCCGCGAATGTTTTCCCGTGTGCTGCCTACGCATGTTAAGTGAGCCACTCCGCAGACGTTGTATTTATTCTGAATGCCTGAAGCTATCTCTACAGTGTTGTCGCGGCTTGAACCTCCTGCCCCGTAAGTCACGCTGATTAAATCAGGGTTGAAGCTGACCAGGCTGTCTATCACTGCATAAGTTCCCTCGGTGCTTTTATTTCCCTTGGGCGGGAATATCTCGAACGTGTAACTCGGTGCGGGCTTGGTAAAAAAGTTTTGCATCGTTAAAAGTTTTCTCCCTCGTAAAAAGTAAAAAGTTAATTGATTTATGTTATCTTATAAACGAAATTTTGCAAGCTAAATTATTTAACCTGAGCAAACAGCCAATCCCTTAACGCCTGAATTCTATACGCGTAATCAAAAGAACTCATGTGTTCAGAATAATTTGCGCTAATATCAGCTTCTTCCGGTAAAGTGCTGCCCTTCTTGAACGTTATGAACGTGTGAGCCTGAGAGGCAGAAAGTGTAATCTCCGGGTTCTTTGCGTCTATCTCACTGAACGCGTCAAATTTGATTCCCTCATTCATGAACATATCCATGACTTCACGCTGACCTGCTGAGGCTTTATCGTCGCCTGCTGAAGTGATATAAATAAATTTCTGCGAGGCAAGCCCCTTTAATTCTTTGATGTTCCATTGACCTGAAACGAATAGACATGCAGTGAACAAATCAGGATTCTTTGCAGCAAGTAAAAGAAACGTCATGCAGCCCATTGACTGACCGGTTGCATAAACTCTTGATGTATCTATGCTGTAATGACTCAAGGCGTAATTAATGAATCTCTCTGTCATGAAAACGTACTCGCCTGCGGTCTCATCATTCAGGATAACTTCAGGATAGAACGGCACAATCACGAAGCAGTTATACTTTTCCCATACAAGAGCACCGTAACCCTGTTTCAACGAGAATTCAGAATCTTTACCTGCTGCGCTGGCATCTGCGATAAAGAATATCACCGGGTATTTTTTCTCAGGCGAATAATCTTCAGGGAAACGTATATTGTATTGTAGCGTCTTGCCTGTTACGTCATCACTGAAGGTCTTGACCTGAAATTTATTTATTGACTCGTTTATGAGAGCCTGTAATTCTTGGTCGCCGGATTTGTCAGGGTGAAATAGATTCGGGCGTGCTTCTGAAGTCAGGCATGTTGAGAGCAGTATTGCAATTATCAGAAAAATTTTCGTCTTCATGATTACTGCTTGACTCCGTTCAGCCTGTCTTCTTCCCAGGTGATAAACGAGTGATAATACACTTCGTCATTATCATCAAGACCGCGTGTTATCTCCGTTATGTGAATATGCGAGGCGTGAACCTGCTCAAGCACATAATCAACGGCTATCATAGGCTCGGCGTGTTCACCGCAAGTGTAAATATCCAGAGCCATGTAATTGACTTCCGGCCAAGTATGGACAGAAAGATGGGACTCACTGATAACAACTACGCCGCTGACTCCGTTTGGGGGGAATTTGTGAAAAGATACCGACCAGACTTGAGCGTGCGCTCTTCTAGCAGCTTCAGTTAAGATATCCTGAAGTTTGGATACGTTAGTGATAGTGTCATCACAGCCTGAAACTTCTACGATATAATGAACACCCTTAGGGGACAAAATGAATCAGCCTCCTGACTAAAAATGAAATTATATAATAGACAAACATTTAGAAAAGATTTTATCACACATAGCCAAAAATAGTGGATAGAAAAACTACCCACTACTCATAATAATATATTATCGAGAACCTAAGTGCTTCCTGAAAAAGTTTTCAAGCTCCCTGTAAAAGTCAAATCTGTTTTCCTCGTTAGCAAAGCCGTGTCCCTCATTATCTTTCACTAAGTAGACGACATCTTTACCTGCTTTCCTGACGGCTTCGACTATCTGGTCCGACTCTGCCTTGTTGACTCTGGGGTCATTTGCACCTTGAGCAACGAATAACGGAATATTAATTTTATCGGCATGAAATACCGGTGAGACTGCCTTTAGTAACTCTTTGTCTTCGCTTGGGTCGCCAATCATCTCGTATTCCATCTCAATAAAGGGCTTCCAGTAAGGCGGAATGCTCTCAAGAAGGGTGAATATATTTGACGGGCCTACATAGCTCACGGCACAGGCATATAAATCCGGAGTGAAGGCTGCTCCTGCGAGTGCTGCATAGCCTCCGTAACTGCCTCCATAAATTGCGAGTCTGTCTTTGTCTGCTATGTCCTGAGAGACTGCCCACAAGACCCCGTCTGTTATATCGTCCTGCATTTTCCTGCCCCATTGCTTGAAGCCTGACTGCCAGAAATTTTTCCCGTAGCCCGTTGAGCCTCTGTAGTTGACCTGCAAGACAGCGATACCCCTGTTTGCCAAGAACTGAGCTTCACTGTCAAAGCCCCATACGTCTCTGGCACTTGGCCCGCCGTGAGGGATTACGACCAAAGGCAGCTTTACGGGATTAACTCCGACTGGCAGAACTAAGTAGCCGTGAATTAATAATCCGTCTCTTGCAGTGAATTCTATAGGCTTCATTGGTGCCATGTTTTCTTCTTTGAGCCACGTTGACAAATCAGCAAGTTTTGACATCGAGTTATCTTTTCTGTCATATAAGTAATATGTGCCTCTTGTCCTGTCGCTGTAAGTCCTGATAATGAATTTGCGTTCGTCATCGTCTGAATCAGAGACGCGCACTTCGTAATCAGGGAAGAATGCCTCAAGGGATTTTTGCAGCTCTTCTCTGTCTGGGTCAAAAAATTTATAGTGTCCCTTGTCAGTAATGAAAGTTACGCCTGTTATGATTCTCTTTTTCTTAGAGTGAAGTATGCCTCCCACGTCAACTTCAGGGTGCTCAAATATTAAATCCAGCAGTTTATTTTCGTCAGGGTCGAATTTGTATATTGCAGTCTTGTCACGGCTTAAATTGCTCGCAACGTACATGAATTTATTATCATAGTCAAAGAGAACAGGTGCAAAGTTTTCTTTAAAGTTAGTCGTAATTAGATTTCTGAACGGCTCTGACTCGTTTGACCTGTATAGAAAGCTGGTGTTGACACCGTCAGTCTGCCATGCTGCCCTTAACTTGCCGTCATGGTCAGTCATCCAGCCTGTGATATTCCCTGGATTTTCTGCGATCAGGACAAGTTCGCCGGTGTTAATGTCGCACCTGTAAATATCGAAGACTTCGGGATTTCTATGATTCATATCTATCAGCATGTGATCCGGGTCATCTTCCAGATCATCAAGGATTCCTGCGCGTACTTTCTCAAACGGAGTCAAATCCCTTGCTTCAGAGCCTTTAATGTCGGTGATATAGACGTGATAATTTTCATCTCCCCCTGAGTCCTGAACGAAGACTATTTTATCGTTGCCCTTCCAGAAAAAGCCTGCTATATCGCGTTCGGTTGCTGAAGTGATTCGCTTCTCGCTGCCTGTCGCAATATCACGGACGTAAACGTTCATTCTGCGTTCCCAAGGTTTGGCGAAGGCTAATTTTGTCCCGTCCGGTGAGATCGAGAATGCTGCGGTGTCGGGATTCCTGAAAAAGTCTTCCATAGGCAATAAAGGAGGCAAGGCTGCAAAGGCTGACCCGGTTGGTAAAAACATAAACATAAACAGTGCAATAAACAATATCCTCATTGTCATCATGATTCTAAACGAAGACTCCTTCCATTTATTTATTTAGTATATTACATAAAGTGTGAGTTGTAAATTTTATCACATAAATGACATAAATGAAAATAATGCATAGCTTACACTATTATTTGGCCTGGCAACCTCATTATTTTGTCAGGAGTTAAAAGCAGGACTTGTATATTGTCCTGCCTGTCCTGTTGTTTGTTTGGTCAATTTCGTGCTTATCTTTGTCCTTTCGTGAACTTCGCTTTTTTGAGCAGACGACTTGCGAAATACACAAAAATCAAGAATATAATTTCATGTCCTGAACCTGCTTCACAGCCAGCACTGTGTCCGGGAAGAACTCCCATATCTGTTCCGGTTTCATTTTCACCTTCATTTTCATCTTCATCTTTATCTTTATTGTCATTTTCACCTTCGTTTTCATCTTTATTGTCATCTTTATTGTCGTTAGTCTCGCCTGGTAACGTTACGTCCATTGGGTTGCCATAGCCGAAACCAGTGTCATAAAGATATTCGATTTTCGCCGGAACCGTCTCAAAAACTACGTAAGAATCCTTTTCAGCAAGTGCTATGCTGGTCTCCGCAGTCTCCTCTTCGATTTTTACGTTAAGCAATGCACCGTCCGAAGCATAGCTGTTAATCTCGATAATCCGGTTAGCATCGTTCTCGCCGATGTAATCGCTCAGTTTCATTCGAGTGTCGGCTTTCCAGTCGTCAATAACCTGTCCAGAATAATCAACTATTGAAGCGTCCAGACTCTCAAGATTATCAAGGTTCAGCCAGCCCAGTGAGTTATTCGAGCAGTCAAGCTCCGTGAGTTTCGCACAGCCATTGACAAGCAATAATCTGAGCGAACACCCTTTAGCGTTTAACGACGTTAAATTTCTGCAGGCCGAGACATCAAGGCTTATCAGGTTACCGCAAGCACCGGCATCAAGCGTCTTTAATCCTGCTCCGTTGAGATAAATCTCCCTCATGCTTGTGCAGTCGTCAAGATTCAATTCCGTTAGACTCTCACAACCGTCCGCAACGAGTTTATCAAGTGAATAGCACCCGGTCAGAACTAAATTTGAAATCTTCGTGCCGATGATTTTAAGCTCTTTGAGGTTCGCACAGCCCGCAAGATTTAATGAAGTCAATTCCGTGTTCCCGCTTAAATCCAATGACGTTATTTTTTCATTGCCGCTGAAGTCAAGCGTCGTGATTTTGCTGTCCGTGAGATCGAAATCATCAAGTTCCACGCCTTCCGCAAGCTTCAAACTCGTAAGATTTTCCGCTCCGGTTAATGACAGCGATTCCAGTTTCGGGTTTTTGCTCAGGTCAAGCTCAGACACCTGCGTCTCGTTCAGAAACACGTCCGTCAGTTCCGGGTTATTCGTAAGGTTCAAACTCGTTACAGCAGTGTATGGCGCAAAGAGATTTGATAGTGCCGCACAGCCGTCAACGTTCAATGCAGTGAGACTGTTGCAGCTCGTTACGTCAATATCGGAAATATTCGCGAACTCACTGCCGCTTAAATCCAAGTTCGTTACAGCAGAGCCGTTCAACCACAGAGACGCAAGCGATGAACACCCCGCAACGTCCAAGTCCGTCAGCCTGGAACAGTGCGCAGCCTCAAGATGACCCAGTGCAGTACAGCCGTCTACGTTCAGATATTGTATCGCACCGCATTTGAAAAGCGACAAGGATTCGAGTTTCGTGTTGCCTTGAAGGTCAAGAGCCGTCAAAGTGTCGGACTCGTCAATGGCAAGCTCAAGAAGCCCCGTGAATTTCGCAAGGTCGTTCGCCGTGATTGACGTATCTTCCGCGTTCTTTCTGAACTCAAGCCTGATAACTTTCGGGTACTCGTCTTCAGACAGAGAATTAATGAACTCCGTGAGATTCTTGTATTTAGCGTTGTCTCCGCCGATAATGCCCGTGATGTTTCCGTCCTCGTCAACTCCGCCGTCATCTAAATATGTTACGCCGTTGATTTCTTCGTATTCATCATCATCGTCATCGTCAGCAGCCACCGTTATGAGACCGTCCGCAGGGTTAGATGGGTTAATCGCTGCAATACTGAGTTTCCCGTTTGTGTTTTTCTCATTCTTCGTGAGTGTTATGGTCTTTTTCGGCGAGTAGCTTGTTCCGTAGTCGTTCATTGCGGTGATTGCGTTATACTCGAACACGTAATCGTGTGTCTCGCCTCTGTATTTCAACGTAAACTTGACGTAACTCTCGCCCTCCTTTACAGCTCCGTCCGCTCTGTCCCATACAAAAATTTTGTCAATGTATTTTTCCAAGTTTTTATACCACTCTGCT
>JAFSQO010000119.1 GCA_017446645.1 Synergistaceae bacterium
ACTTTGCTGTTCTCGAAAATCTGTGAGGCTGGTAAATCACTACGATTCTTTTATCAGGATAAATTCCGCGTACGGCCTTGAGAGTTGCTTTTATCTCTGACGGATGATGGGCATAATCGTCCATGACCAGAATATTATCGCGAGTGCCTTTTACCTGCATTCTGCGTTCTGAGCCGTGAAAGTGCCTGAGAATTTCTGATGAAGTCTCGAAGTCAACTCCGCACAAGTCAGCAGCAGCCATAGCAGCGAGGGCGTTCAAGATGTTGTGCTCGCCTGAGACAGCAAGCTCAAGCCTGCCGAGTTCCTGGCCGTGATGAGAAACTGTGCAGGAGATTCCTCCGCCTGGGTTATTTATGATGTCATAGGCTCCCCAGTCGAAATTTTTCCCCCAGCCGTAACGCAAAATATTTTCGCGCTTTGAGCAATTCGCATAGACCTGTGAAGTTCCTTCGTCTTCTGCGCACATGATTAAATAATTCTTTCTGCCGTCAGCAAATCTTGTGAACGCCTGAATTACTTCATCGCGGGTCTTGTAGTGGTCTACGTGATCCCAGTCTGCATTAGTGATTATGGCTATTGACGGGTGAAACAGCTCAAAAGTTCCGTCAGACTCATCTAGTTCAGCAATAAAATATTTTTCCTGCCCATGTCCTGATATTGCGTTGCTGCCTATGTCCGGGACGTTTGCGCCTACATAAATCGTCGGATCCAAGCCTGCCTGAAGAAAGATTAACCCTGTCATTGACGTTGTCGTAGTCTTTCCGTGAGCACCTGCTATGCCTATGCCCTGGGCGTTATTGAAGAGGTCGCTCAATGCCTGGGCACGCGAGTAAATCCTGAGTCCTGACTCTTTGGCCTTTAAGACTTCAGGATTCTCATGACTCACTGCACTGCTCAAGATTAGGGCCTGGGGCTTGAATTTATTTATGTGTTCCGGAGAATGCCCGATTATGCAGGGGCTGAGTAAAGTATCCTTTAAATCATAGTGAGGCTGTTGAAGGTCACACCCGCTGACTTCGAGTCCTTTCGCCTTAAGGAGTTTTGCAAGCGCGCTCATCCCTGCTCCGCCCACTCCCATAAGGTGAACAGCCTTTATATTTTCGATTAACATGGCAGAAAAATTTTTCACTCCTAATAAAATTTTGAGTCTTTATTCTTTCTTTCTATTTATTATTATTAGTCTTCGCGAAAAATTTTTGGCATGAATTTAAAAAGGCTATAGTGCTGTCATAATTTTCAGTAAGAATTACAATTTACAAATTTAAATTTCTTTCGTAGTTTATACTAGACATTTCAGTGAAAGCAAAAATAAAGAGGAGCGTGTCATTCTTGATAAAGAAATTGCAGGGGGAGTCGAGGCATGATAGATAATATACTGAATGACGTAAGAGGCTGGCTTGAAGGAACTGACATAGAGATAATAAATCTTTCTCAGGCAAACAATAAACTCCTCAATTTGGAACTTAGGGGCGAACCCGTTCAGGAGCTTGCGAAAAATTACGGTAAGGACGGCAGATTAATCCTGCATTGGCTTCTTCCTGACTTTGAGAATAATTTGTGCGTTATTCAAGATTTCCTGACCACTGAAAAATATTTGTCGGGTTACGTCTTCAGGAGACCCGAATTTGTCAAACACGGCCGCATTTCGCCTCTGCATTTATGTCCGGACTTAGAGAAGGGCAAAGTTTACCCGGCTTGGTACTATGATGTTGAATTTAAGTGGAAGAAATTTGCAAATACTGTTATTAACAACGAAAATAAAAAGTGTTTCCTACATAACTTTATCGCCCTTGAATCAGGACTCAACGCAATATTCACTAGCTCAGGTGCCAGACAGACGGCGCGCTTCACAAGAGAAGAAGGCACTAACTCGAATCCCCTTTTGAGTCTTGAGGCAACTAGGCAGGTGTTAATCAGCTGGAACTGCGAGACTCTGGGAAGGCTGAGAATTCCTCACGGTTCGCATAAATATAAATTATGTCCGTTCGAGACCCCTGAGTCAAAATTAACCGGTCTGCAATTGAATCTAGCTGCCAATGCTGAACCCCAAAACGGCAAAATTATCCCAGGCGATGAATTATTATCGATAGCCGTTGGACTCATTCCATACCCTAATCACACTGACGGACCAGGATTAATGATAGGCGGAAAGAACATGAAGCAGGCCGAGTCAGAAATAGTTGGCAGTGAGGCCCCAATAGTACCGGGCTATTATGAGGGAAATTATTCGCGTAAAATAAAACCGCTTCGGGGATACCTGAAAGATAAAAGATTTTTCCCGTATCTTGGCCTGAATGCCCTGACTGTGATAATGCCCTTTGAAGGCTATACTTATGAGGACGGTTTGGTGATTTCTGAATCACTTGCTGAGAGGCTTTGCATTCGTGAGAGTCATTACAGGATAACGAAGAGTTTTGACGTTTTTATTAAGCACTCTGAACTTGAGGAGCATAATATAAATATTGAAGATTTATCAGGAATTTTTGCTTCTGCTTCTAATTCCAAGAAATATATATACGGCGACAAGCTCCCGGAACCTGTCGCAAAGTTTTATGAT
>JAFSQO010000120.1 GCA_017446645.1 Synergistaceae bacterium
GCAATCATCATGAAGAGATACGTTATTAATCTTATCAGTGCGACATTAATTCTTGGACTCGGAGTGCTTTACTATTACATGACCGAAAATAATTTGGTGAACCCGTTTTTATTCCCCAAAGTCAGCGCAATAGTCAAAGCCTTCTCCAAGAATCAGGACATTATGCTGTTAAATCTCTTATCGTCTCTCGGAATGATGATCCCTTCCATTATAATTTCATTAACACTTGCTTTAGCGGTCGGGATATTTCTTGGCCGCAATACTTTTTTACGTGAAATCCTTCACCCTTTGTTATATATCTTCAGCGTTGTCCCGTCAATTCTGCTGTCACCTTTTGTGCTTTTACTTGCTCCGAATTTCTGGGCTGCTTCGGTCTTCCTAATCGTCTACAGTACTGTATGGTCTACTCTTTTTGCAACGATAACAGGGATCATGACGATTGACAAGCGTTATCTCGACAAGGCAGACACGCTCGAACTTCACGGACTCAAGCGGATCACGAAGGTAATTTTGCCGGCTGCTTCTCCGTCTATACTTTCAGGTTTCGTGAACTCTCTGAGAAATACTTTTGTCATGTTAGTATATGCTGAAATGTACGGTTCTCGTTACGGAATGGGCTTCTTTGTGAAGAAATACACGGACTTCAGCCTGTATGATCATGCATGGGGCGGCTTCCTGTTTATGGTGCTGGTGCTGGTGATTGTGATGCAGTTCTTTGACCGCCTGAAGGAATATTTACTGCGGTGGACGATTGATTAAATTTTTTAAGGAGTGATTTTTAATGCGCAAGTTTTCAGCTTCATTATTAGCCCTGTTGTTAGTGATTCTCGCGTGTACAGCAGCGTTCGCAGATTATTCTGGGAAAGTTACCTTTGAAGTGAATCTCAAGGACGCAGCCAAGTCAAAGAGAGCAGAGTTATGGCTTCCCTATCCCGTGTCAGACGCTAACCAGAATATCACGGACATGAATATCAATGCCAGCAAGGGAGCAAAAATCGGCGTTGAAAAGAGTGCAAAGTCGGGTGCAGTTTATCTCCATGCAACATGGATTAGACCTTCAAAGACTCCGACTCTGACTATGAGCTTTAGAGTAAATTCTCATTACTCAAAGAATAAAGATATTAAGGAGACCAGCAAAGTATTCCCCGTTGAAGTCCTGAAATATCTTGAGGCTACTCCTTCATTGCCGATTGATAAGGGCTTCTGCGCTGAGGCAAGCATGGAGTTCATCAACAAAGACTCAATCTTAGAGAAGGCTAAGGGGGTTTACAGCTGGGTAATCGAGCACACCTTCAGGGATGAGAGCGTCAAAGAAGGCTGCGGACTCGGTCTGCCAATCCGTACAATATCAGAGAAGGACGGCGGAGGCAAATGTGCTGACATTAGTTCAGTGTTTGTAGCTTTGGCCAGAGCTTCAGGAATCCCAACAAGAGACGTTTACGGACTCAGAGTCGACCCTGCAAAATCCGGCGAGATTACAGGCAACTATCACTGCTGGACAGAGTTCTATTTACCCGGAACAGGCTGGGTAATGGCTGACCCTGCGGACGTTCGCAAAAAGATGCTGGGTGAGAACCTCGACGATGTAAATGATCCTGCTTCCAAGAAATGGGCAGAGTTCTTCTGGGGCGGTGATGACCTGCTGAGAATAGCCCTCAACAGGGACACCAGAGAGACGATTCTTAGTGAGGCAACTGCTCAGACTCCGTTGACGTATTTCATGTATCCTTATGCAGAGATTGACGGCAAAGTTGTTGACTGGTTCAGCCCTAAGACTTTCGAGTTTAAAGTATTCTTAAAGCTCGACGAGATTTAGAGTAAATTTGAAACCTAACCCCAACCCCTCCCGGCTTCGCGCACGACACATGCCAGTGTCATTGCCCTTACGCAAGCGAGGGGGCATTATCTCACTATTAAGGAGGGATAACGTGACTAAAAACTCATGGGCTAAAATCTTAGTTATCGCTGCACTTGCATTGTCAGTTGCTGCGTATTTTGTTTTCCCAGCTTACAAGAATTTCATCGACATGACCCTGAGTGCCTTTGCTTCAGGAGACTTTCAGGCCATGCGTGATTTCATTGCGGATTATGGAGTCTATGCTGCTGCAATATCGTTCTTCCTGATGATATTCCAGTCAGTGGCTGCTCCTCTTCCTGCGTTTATAATCACTTTAGCGAATGCAAATTTATTTGGCTGGCTGAAGGGTGCTGCTCTCTCATGGTCCAGCGCAATGGCGGGGGCTGCGTTGTGTTTTTACATTGCAAAGATTCTTGGCCGTGATGTTGCAGAGAAACTCACCAGCAAGGCAGGTCTTGACTCTATTGATAAATTCTTTGAACGCTACGGGACTCACAGCATATTAATCGCGAGATTGCTGCCATTCATATCTTTTGATTTAGTGAGTTATGCAGCCGGTCTCACTTCGATGAAATTCTGGCCGTTCTTTATTGCTACAGGAGTCGGACAGCTTCCTGCGACACTGGTTTATTCATATGTCGGCGGAATGTTGACAGGGGGAGCGCAGTTATTGATGACGGGTTTGCTGATTTTGTTTGCTCTGTCTGCCCTGGTTGTAATGCTGAGAAAAATTTACAGGGAGCGTAACAAGTGAGACAAGTGAGCAGGTTCATTAAACCGTTAATCTTTCTTGTAAGCCTCGTTGTGATTCTTTTTGTGACTCATCGTTACGGACTTAGTGATAAGTTCATGGAAGCCCTGCCTTCTCTCCGTGAGCTTGTGAACCAGAGTCCTGTTTATGCAGCCTTGCTCTATATCCTCGCGACTTCGTCAGGTTGTGTACTGCTGGCTTTACCCGGAGCAGCCTTTGCCCTGATTGCAGGATTATTATTCGAGCCTTTGACAGGGACATTGCTTTGTCTTATTGCCGCGACTCTTGGGGCTGTGCTGGCATTCATTGCAGGTAGATATTTTCTTAGAGACTCAGTGAAGCCAATGATCGAGAAGAGTGCGTTGCTCAAGAAATTCTTATTTGACGATATCGAACATAACGGGGTAATCCTGTTAATGATAACTCGTTTAGTGCCTTTGTTTCCGTTTAACCTTCAAAATTTTGCTTACGGACTTACGGACATTAGACTCACAACTTACACATTATGCACGTTCATATTCATGGCTCCAGGAGCAGCCGCTTTCACTTTAGGAGCAGCAGGACTCACCAGCTCGGAGCGTAGAGAGTTGTATTTGTTTCTCGCTGTAACTCTCGCAGTAATCGTTACGTTAATTGGAATGCTCTTGCGAAAAAAATTTGTAATTCGCAAATAATGAGATAATTATTATGTATATGCATTATGGAAGGAGTTTTGTCATGAAAAAATTTATTCTTGCGTTATTAGTCATTACGTCCTGTGTATCACTTGCTTTTGCTGAGGAGTTAATCATCAACAAAGAAGCAGGCGAAATCATAGTCCCTGCTGAAGTCAACGGCAAATATTTAGTCAGCCCAACAAAGCACGCCCTGTCTTACTTCAAAGGCGGCAACGGCGAGAAGGCAATACTGCGGGCATTGGTCAGCGAACTCGATTACTACCACGCACTCGTTGAACTCGGAGCAGTCCCCGGCGACAACATCAAAGCCGAAGACATGAAAGCCAAGTCCAGCGCAGAAGGCAAAAGGACAGAAGGCAGCAAACTCAGCGTGTTCTTGACATGGGAAGGCTCAAACGGTGAAGTGCCCCTCGATGATGCAGTTATCACTACAACAGCAAACGGCGATGTCAGAAAAATGGATTTGAGATTCAGCGGTAATCTTGAATTCGCCAGCAAATACCGTCCTGGCTGTTTCATATGTCTTGACTCATGTGCAGCAGGAATTAACACCAACGCAGCATGGCCTACAGGAGCAATGAATAACAAAGAAGTCAGCTTCAAGGGAAATGCAAAAGTTCTGCCCCCAGACGGGACAAAAGTCAATGTCATAGTGAGGCTCGTGAAGTAAAATGATAGCCTGCCTCTATAACGCGTTATTATGGAGCATGTTAATAACCGTTGCCAATCTTCAGAATGAGTGGTTCGACATGAGAGTCAACACCGGAGGGATTTTCTTTGCGGTTGCCTTTGTGTTAGCGTTATTGTTCTCGATGATAAAGCCGCTTCGCAAAAAATTAAACTCGTTCGCAATGTGCTTCTTCAGCCTCGTGATAACCTGTGCGGGATTGTTTTATCTGCTGGGAATTGAGGGACTGCCCGTGATTCCGGCTTCAGTTATAAGAGAAGGACTCATGCAGAATCATTTAGATTTTCACGTGATTAATATTGCGTTGATTGCCGCAGCTCTCGGAGGGTTGATCTTGACTCTCTTCACTACGAAATATGAACGTTAAGAAGTTTGCGATAAGGCTCGACCAGTTTTTGGCAGCGTCTTCACTCTTGAGGCGAAACACCGGCGAGTCAGACACTGTATTTTTTCCGGGATGCAGTCTAATGGGCTATAATCCCGGCTATGTTTTTATGATTCGCGATTACCTGAACAAGAAACTAGGCTCTCAAATCGGGATGTTGACGGGCTGCTGTGCAAAACCTTTAAAGCTGCTTGGGGACTCGAAGATTTTTGCAAGGAATCATGATAGACTGAAACGGGATTTAGACTCAATGAAGGCAAAGAGAATCATCACAGCCTGCCAGAATTGTTATAGAATCCTGAGAAAGTATCAGCATGACCACGAAATTTTGTCACTATGGCCGTTAATGGCGGAGCTTGATCTTCCGGAAGGACTCAAGGGGAAATATTCAGGGCTTGAAGCGAGTGTTCAGGACTCGTGCTCTGGGACTCAGGAAATTGCACAGAGTGTCCGCGAAATGTTAAGCTATATGGGAGTCAAGATTCATGAGTTCGAGAAAAAGTTTAAGTGCTGCGGAGGTATTCAGGCAGTCACAACAGGAAGCAGGCAGTCCATGATAGAACGCGCGAATGA
>JAFSQO010000121.1 GCA_017446645.1 Synergistaceae bacterium
CTCCCGATTATCCTGATGACAGGGTACGCTTTATTCTGGAAGATGCAGGTGTCAAAGTCATCATTACTTCTGAGCATATCCGCAAAGAACGAAGCAGCCTCTTTGAATCCGCAGGGTGTTCAGCATTTACCGTGAATGAACTTGCAGATACCCCAAACTCTGACAATCCAGGACTTGAAATTAATGAGCATGATTTATGTTACTGCATTTATACTTCAGGTTCTACAGGAAAGCCTAAAGGTGTCATGATTGAGCACGGCAATTTAGCTAATTTCGTAAGTCCTAACCCTAAAAATTATGAAACTCTCGGCTATACAGAACGCGGACATGTATCACTTGCTCTGGCAGCAATGACATTTGACGTGTCCATTATGGAAGAATTTATCCCTTTGACGAACGGCCTTACTTCAGTAATTGCAACTGAAGAAGAAATCCATGACTTAAGCCTTCTGAGCAATACTATTTTGAAAAACGGCGTTGACATAATCACGACGACTCCGGGTTTTATATCAGTAATGCTTGATGTTCAGGAAATGCAGCAGGCTCTCAGACAAGTTCACGTTTACGATTTGGGGGCAGAGGCTTTTATACCCGGTCTTTGCAGGCGTATTCATGAAGTCAACCCGAATGCTTATATCATGAACGGCTACGGACCTACAGAAGCAACGATAAGCTGTACCATGAAAGTTATCACCAGCGATGATGATATTACTATAGGGCTTCCGAATGCTAATGTGTTTATTTATGTTGTCAACAGCAATCTTGAAGAATTACCAGAAGGAGAGACAGGAGAGCTTCTCATTGCAGGCAAGGGCATAGGCAGGGGCTATGTCAATCTTCCCGAGAAAACTTCAGAAGTATTCGTAACGTTACGGGGCATGAGGGCTTATCGTTCCGGAGACCTGGCAAGAATTAACGAAAAGGGCGAAATTGAATATCACGGCCGTATAGATAATCAGGTTAAACTCAGGGGCTTTCGTGTTGAACTCGGAGAAATTGAGTCAGTTATTGCAACTCATCCTGATGTCAAACTTGCGGCAGCTTCTGCAATCGAACAAAACTGGCTATGCGTGTACTTTACTGCGGCACGTAAAATTTCACAGGAAGAATTAACAGCTTTTGCCTCCGAACGCCTCACGGATTACATGATCCCAAATATATTTATGCAGCTTGATGATATGCCTCTTACCGCAAATTCAAAAGTTGACAGGAAAGCCCTGCCAAAACCGGATTTATCGAGCCTTAAAAATGTTTATGCAGCTCCCAGAACTCCGGAAGAAGAAAAACTCTGTTCACTGTTTGCAAAATTATTGAAGGCAGACAAAATCGGAATTGATGATAACTTTTTCACTATGGGAGGGACTTCCCTGACTGCTTCACGCCTTGCAGTAATGTGCATGAATGAAAATATTCCGCTGGTTTATGCAGACATATTCAAATATCAGACTGTAAGGGCACTCTCTGAGGCATTGTTCACGAGTACGAATGCTGACGAACATACGCAGGAGTCTTACGACTACACAAAGATTAATGAGCTGATTGCGTATAACACTTCAGAAAATCTTGATAATCTTTGCAGTGAAGGAATAGGCGATATATTAATTACCGGTGCTTCTGGTTTTCTCGGAATTCACGTATTAAAAGCCTTTCTGGATCATCACGATGGTAAAGCCTACTGCCTGATACGCAGGGGAAAACTTAAGGACTCTGAAAGCAGGTTAAAAGCTATGCTGATGTATTATTTCGAGGAACCTTGCGAAGAGTTATTCGGCGAAAGAATTATCTGCATTGACGGTGACATAACTGACAAAGACATAATGTCAGGACTTGCAGCTATTCCGTTCAGGACGTTAATTAACTGTGCTGCCTGCGTGAAACATTTTGCAAGTGATGAAGTACTCGAAAAAGTAAACGTTGAAGGAGTTCTGAATCTTATCGAACTTTGCAGAAAGACAGGCCGGAGACTTATTCAGATTTCAACGGTATCAATTGCAGGCTACAGCGTTGACGGTTCGCCGAGTCCGGAGCATATTCTCAGGGAGAATGAAATTTACTTCGGTCAAAGTCTGGATAACGAATACATACGCACAAAATTTACTGCAGAACGCCATATTCTGGAAGCTGTATCGCAAGGGCTTGACGCAAAAATAATCCGTGTCGGAAATTTAATGA
>JAFSQO010000122.1 GCA_017446645.1 Synergistaceae bacterium
AAGGACTTGTTGCCCCGAAGCAGTGAATAAATCACCGTCAATGTCAGCGTGAATGTTGACCTGAAAAAATTCGTAATCGGGCATGAAGAAGGAAATATAACGCCTTGTGACCAGCTCAAAAATTAAAGCCTCATCACCTTCAAGAGTCTTTGAGAGACTACAAGAGGCAGACGGGATAATCGCATGATATTCTTCAACTTTTTTAGAATTGAACACGGGAGTTTTGCGCTTTTTATCGACAGTCTCAGGAATTTTGAGTGAAGATAATTTTTCGATGACAGCAAAAACTTTTTCGGCTTCGTCCTTATGAGCTTCCTGAAGAAATTCGCAATCGGAACGTGGATAAGTCAAAATGCCCTGTTCATATAATTTCTGGCAAATCTCCAGAGTTTTAGCAGGAGACAAATCAAGTTTTTTCGATGCAACTATCTAAAATCTCGGGAGCGAGAAACCTACAGGAGGCTTTGAAGATTACTTTTTGCTCTCGTCGTTAATGATTGTAGCATTTTTGCCTTTAAGTCTGCTGACCAGAGAGTCCCCGACAGATTTATCGACAAGGCGTTTTTCATCGTCAAGACCTTGCTGTTCATCTCGAGGCTTCCAATTAGCTTTGAACGAGCCGTTTTGAACTGAAATATCAGCCTTAACAATATAAAAAGATTTAGGAACGAATGCTTCAATAATTTCATCGCGTCTGACAACGAGAGCAGTAACGAGAGTTTTGACTCTGCCAATCCTGAGAGGCCCGCCCCTGTAACCATTCTTTTCGGCCATCTTCGTATAAAGTCTAGTTAAATTAATTCCATGCAACCAATCAGCGTGATTATGAGCAAGAGTAGCCTAACGGTTGCCGTGAAAATTCGTATTAGGTTTGAGACTATCGAGAGCCTTTTTACAGCTTCTGGGTTAGTGTCGCTGATGAGAATACGGAGGATTTCACCTTTATAATTGCAGTATTCGAGGATTTCATCAATTAAGAGTTGTCCTTCTCTGTCGCAGTCCCCAGCATTAACGACAATATCAGCTTGCTTCGGTAATTTTTTGAGATTGTCGAACAAGTCTTTGCTTTCCTTTTTGATGAGCATTTTCCAGATTTCAGGGAAAATCGGGAGGTCATCAACGTTCCAGTGTTTATATTTCTCGTCGTAACTTTCCGGCATAGCCTGTTCGAGCAAATGACCAGCAGCCCAAGCGACAAAATCATCACCAGCCTTTATGTAGAGTTTGTAGTTCTCCTGCGGTTTAGCTAAGACAGCAGCAATAGACCTTGCAAGACTTGGCTTTTCAGCAATAAATAATCGCATAAAATTAACTCCTTTCACTTAGTTGCGCCAGACACGGGGAAAAATAATGTCGTGCTGAACGAAAATCATAAATCTGTAGCCCGGCTTAATCTTGATAGTGGGCTGTCTGTTGGCTTCTCTCTGTATAATTTGAGCTATAGCTTCGGCGTTAGTAGGAGCGGCAAGTTCAACTCCAGCACCGAGCAGCGAAACAAACAGAGCCGATGAAATAATAGACCCCCAATGACGATTAACAGCACCTTTGAATCCTGAATACCCCGACTGATCCGCGCCCTTCAAATTGTCGAGTACGAGACTTGCTCCGTCTGGGAAAATTAACCTGTTCCACATGACTAGAACCCTGCTTTGACCGTAAGAAATTTGGTTGTCATAAGTGCCGATGAGCCTTGAACCGCGCGGGATTAACAGATAACGTCCCGTAGCAGAATCCCAAACATTTTCGGAGACCTGAGCAATCATGTTACCGGGCAAATCAGAATCAAGGCCGGAAATTACGACGCACGGCAAAAGAGTCCCAGATTTAAGTTCAAATGCACTGCGCGGAGAAACAATGCTGAATTTAGAATATTCTTCAGGCAAATCCTGCTTAGTGAAAGCGTCCTTTCTATCCCAGCCGTTAGGGTCAGGGCGGTTACTCTGTTGAGGCATGAAAGGCGTACCGTTCGCAGTCTGAACAGAATTATTAACAGAAGCATTAGACAGCAGACGGGAAACTTCAGCGAGAGTGTCTGAGTTATTGCCGGTTTGAGGACTCCCGCTGTCGTGTGCCTGATCTCTGAAAGCCTGAATACTGGTCGGAGCACTGGCGGCTAAAAGTCTTTGTTCCTGCTTTTGTTTTCTGAGATCAGAAATTCTTGGCACGGGGACATAAGCCGGACGGACTTTTTGCGGCTTGGGAGCAGGAGGCGAAGGAACAGGGACGGGTTCAGGCTCAGGAGGTTTAGGTCTTGGAAGTGAAATAGACTGTGCGCCCCGTGAAGCCTCAAACAAATTAACAGGAGCATTGCTTCCGTTTAGTCCGTTTCCTGAAGTAAGAATAGACATAGCAA
>JAFSQO010000123.1 GCA_017446645.1 Synergistaceae bacterium
GATTCAGAACTGACAGAAGCATTCATGACTATCGAGGAAAATCTTAACTCAGAAGCAGAGCCAGAACAAGAACCAGATAGATCTGCCTTGATGATGGAAGCTCCTGATGATAGCGAAGGTGAAAGCGAAAGCGAAGAGAGCGGTGCATTGCCTGACGAACCTGTAGAACTTGCAGAACTTGCAGCAGCAGAACCTGAAGAGCCTGAAGCCGTAGAGCTTGTAGTTGAGGAACCCGAAGAGCCTCCTGAGACTTTGGCATTTGAAGAGATCGCAGAAGAACCGTCAGGAGAATCAGAAGCGTCAGAAGAGTCAGAAGAACTTGAACTCCCAGATATTCCTGAGCTTGAGACAAATCCTGATGAACAGCCCATAGAACTCGAAGCCGAGATTCCTGAAGCACTTGCAGAAGTCGTCGAGTTAGTTGACGGGTCAGACGAACCTGAAGAGTCTGGTGAATTAGACGAGCCTGTTGATTCTTTAGAGTCCCCAGAGTCAGGAGAACTTGCTGAACTTGAGCCGCTTAAATCAGAAGCAGAGTTAGATTTAGAGCCAGAGCCAGAAGCAAAGCCAGAGTCGGCATCAGAGTCAGAAGAGACGGAGCCTATGACTTTCGACGAGATTCAGGAAGAGCCGGAGTCAGAACCTCCTGCAGAAGCACCTGTTGAAGAAGCCACTGAAGAAATCACAGAAGAAATTACAGAACCTGAAGACGGAAAGGAGTCACCGGAAGAACCGGAGGAAGGGTTTCCCCCCCCAGAAGACCCCGAAACTGATACAATCGTTCTGGAGCCTTCTGAAGAGAGCATCGGGAACAGTGATGACGAGCCTGAAGGAAACGAAGACAACACGAAACCAGAGTCAGAGTCAGACGCAGAGTCAGACGAAGAACATGAAGACTTCGGAGAAATAGAAATTATCTAGCGGGCAAATAAAATCCCCCCGATAAATTCTGTCAGGGGGAAAATTTTTTATAACTCAGCTAACAGCCACAAGAACCCATAACCCTCAAGAGTAATCTTACCTGTAGGACTCTTGAAGCTCTCGCCGGTTATCATGTTGCTGTACTTGAATATCCCAGCAAGGTTTTCGCTTGTCGTGATAACTTGCTCGTCATTGCTGAAGTTGAAGAACGCCAGCATCTTCTCCTTCTTTGTCTTCTCGCCGTAATATCTGCCAATTCCCAGAACGTGGTCATTGTGAGTCTCAATTAACCACGTGTCAGCCGAATTCGAGAACACAGCCAGTGCGTCACGAAGTCCCGTTAAAGTCTTCACGGCATTAAAGATTTTCCCTTCAGGGGTGTTCATGTCATCGCGCTTTGAGGCATTCTCCCAACTGAAAGCCCCCCTGTGAATGTAGCGACTGTCGGCTGCTTTCTTGGGGTCATCGTGATACGTGTAATCATTGAGCTGGCCAATCTCGTCGCCGCTGTATAAAACCGGAATCCCGCTTTGAGTCAGCAAAAACGCATGAAGCATTATGTCAAGTCTTATCGCAGAGTCCTTATCAGGTGACTCAAGTCCGCAAAGTGAAGCAGTAGTCCCGCACATTCTTGCATCGCCAAGTTCGGGGGCATCGTTGTAGGTCTCGCCCCTTGACGGTGAATTCTTGAAGTCGCCTTTGAAGTAATCGTTCAGGAATTTCTTATGAGCTACTTCGTCAATCTGGAACTGTCTAAGGAAATCATAATCGAGTCCCCAGCCAATATCATCATGACAGCGCAGGTAATTCAGAAACACGTATTGTTTCGGGAGGGCAAAGACGCTTGCTAACTGGTGCTTCATCAATCTGGTATCCTGAGTCGCCACTGTGTGCCAAGTGCTTGCCATTGTCGTAACGTTGTAGAGCATGTTGCATTCGGGCTTGTCGACTGTTCCGAAATACGGGACAACTTTAGAAGGCTCCATGACAACTTCACCAAGCAAGAGAGTTCCGGGGCATACGATTTCAGCAGCCATCCTCATAATCCTGACGAGCGTGTGAACCTGCGGCAAGTTCCTGCAGTTAGTTCCCAATGTCTTCCAGATATAGGGTACTGCGTCAAGTCTTATGATGTCAACTCCCTGATTGCACAAGAATAACATGTTCTCCGTCATATCGTTAAAGACTACAGGGTTGCGATAATTCAAGTCCCACTGATAAGGATAGAACGTAGTCATTACAACCTTGCCGGCTTCAGGACAAAACGTAAAATTACCCGGTGCTGTAGTCGGGAAGACTTCGGGTAAATTTCTCTCGAACTGATTCGGGATTTCCCAGTTGTCAAAGAAGAAGTAGCGGTCCTGAAATTCCTTCTCGCCGTTTCGTGCACGCTTTGCCCATTCGTGGTCCTCGCTCGTATGGTTCATAACGAAGTCAAGGCACACGCTGATCCCTGATTTATGGCATTCCCTGGACAAGTCGGCCAAGTCCTCAATCGTTCCCAAATCGGGGCGGACTCTCCTGAAGTCTGAGACTGCATAGCCTCCGTCTGATCTTCCTTCGGGGCTGTCGAGCAGGGGCATTAAGTGAAGGTAGTTGACTCCGCACTCCTTGATGTAATCGAGGTGGGATTTTACACCCTGTAAAGTCTTGCCGAAGCATTCTGAATACATCATCATACCCAGAATATCATTGCCTGAGTACCAGTCCGGTACGTGTTCGCGCGCCTCGTCTAAGTCATGCTTGAGGTAATCGGGGCGTTCGTGCCAGCATTTCCTGAGCATCGAACAGAAGTAATCGAAGGCCTGTTTGTCGCTGCCGTAAAGCTCATAGTAAAGCCACTTCAGCTCGTCATAGTAAGTAGCGAGTCTGCTTTCAAAAGGGTTAGTGCTATTCATGAGTAATTATTCTCCTGTGAAAAATTTATCTCTAAGTATATAACAAAATTCCCTGCCATTGAATAATTCGTGACAGGGGAAATTTGTAGATTGCTATGAAATTTATTTGATTTATCTCTTCAGGTTGACGACCTCTTCAAGAATCTGGTCGCTTGTAGTAATAACTCTGGTGTTCGCCTGGAAACCCCTCTGCGAGATTATCAGGTGAGTGAACTCTTCCGTCAAATCAACGATGGACATCTCAAGCGTCTGAGCTACTATCGTACCCTTGCCGTTGACCTGTGCCGGGTCAATGTTTGCGTAACCTGAGTTTACCGTCTCGCGGAACATTGTATCGCCGACCTTGTCAAGTCCCTGCTCGTTAGCGAACGTTGCGATTGCTACACGATATAACGGGATATTCTTGCCGTTTGAGTAAGCTCCAGTGATTGTACCGTCCTGGCCGATTGAGAAGTTTTCGAGGACTCCCATTGGGTAGCCGTCCTGATAGACTGCCTTTGTCGTTGTCTCTGACTCGAACTGGGTTACTCCGAAGAGGACATCGCCTGCTGTTTTCTTGCTGCCACCACCAAAGTTGAGAAATACAGTAGAATTTGCCGTACCGTCAAGACTAAACGGGATATTTATTTCAGCACCAGGATTTTCGCCCTCATCATCACCGAGCCTATTACCATCGCTGTCAACAACACTGCTTATTGTGCCGTTGCCTGTAAATTCTATTTCGCCTGCTCTAGGTTCAGGAATTCCTGCGTTGTACTCTATATTGCCGTCACCATCAATGAGAAAAGCTTCCCAACGCCAGCGGTTCTCGGTGAGCTTCTTGAAGTTGACTTCGAGGGTGTGTGCTCCACCAAGTGAGTCATAAATCGTTTGCTTGGTCTGGTGATGACCGCCTATACTAATTTGTCCTACATTTGAAAAAGTGCCGGTCGCCTGTGCAGGATTCTTATCCTGTTGAATTTCGAGATAAGTCCCGTCACTCGATGGTACTATCCTGAATGTAGTAGTTGAAAACGGAGTAGGCAGTGTACCTGATATATCATCGACGGCTGCAAAAGTTCCGTCAGCATTGAAATAAACCGTTGTCTTAAGAGGAACCATAGCATTATTAGTTCCCGGATACCAAAGCGTAAGTGACGCACTATTATTAGCTAAATCTGAACGGGTTGTAGTATTATACGTAATACTCTCGTCAAATTCTGCTATAAAGTTTGTTGTGGTGTTGTTAGTTGGGTCAGAAAGAGAGAATGAAGTATAATTCATGCTCTGCTTCAAGTTATACTGAAATACTACTTCATTGCCGTCCATAAGCTTTAACAGCCCCGTGTTATCATCGTAATTCGTTGCGAGAGATTTTTGATTATTGCCGGCCCCGATTTGTATTGTTGCACTGGTTGTTGCATCTACTACAAGAGCAGGTTTACCTTCGTTGATGCCTGTCATGTTAAAGTTAATTGGAACATCATTGATACCGTCATTGATTGTAATCGTCAAATAACTTGTCCCATTTGTCGAACTGAGATTAGTTTTTGCTCTTAATTCACAATCAATATCAGCAATGCTGACTTTTCCAGTACCTAAAGTGTTATTTTCTGAGTCATTCGACCAACCCGCTGTTGTATTAAACGGAATGTCAGCAAATCCATATGGTAAATACGCTTTGCTATTGCTATTCAAGTTACACTGATACATCACTTCGGTCGTTGCCTTCGCTTCAATCTTCTTGCCCAACGGAACATTGACGTTGCTCAAGTCCGAAGCCCTCTCGTAGCCGTCGACTCCTTCAGTAATCTCGTAGCCCTGAAGGTAATAGCCCGTGCCTGACTGGACCAAATCGCTGTTAGCGTCTCTTACTGTAGCACCTGACCTGCTGAAGAGACTGACGTTGCCGCTCTTGTAGACAAAGAAGCCCGTACCCTGGATCATCATGTCCGAAGGGTTGCCGGTGTACTGTGCTGAACCTTGAGTGTGTATTGTCTCGATTGCTGAGACGTTGACACCAAGACCGACCTGTGCAGGGTTGACTCCGCCTCTGTTCTCGCTCGCACCTGAAGCGTATTTGTTGGACTGGTACATGATGTCAGAAAAAATCGTGAAATCCTTCTTGAAGCCTACTGTGTTAGCGTTGGAGATGTTATTGCCCGTAACGTCGAGCATGGTCTGGTGAGCGCGAACACCCGTTACAGCTGTGAATAATGATCTTAGCATGTTCTTAATTTCTCCTTCTTGAATTATTTATTTAATTGGCGGGCGTACTGTTCATCCTGATTAGTCCTGCCATGTCTCGTCCATGAGAGCAATTTTTTTCATTAAATTCTAGCTTATTTCGGATACGCCTTCAACTTTTTCGAGGTCTACTTCGCCTTCGGTCGTATCGAGAATAGTCTTTCCGTTGTCGAACCATAC